>NZ_BAAGQN010000017.1:0-114636 GCF_054783455.1 Simplicispira piscis | reverse complement strand
CGTGCACCGGGCCAGCCCTCGGCGCACAGCGCCGGGATCAGGCTGGGTTTTTGCCAGCTGCTTTTCTTTCCGGCGGTGCCGTGCAAAACAAGGGCAAAATCAGCCTCTAGCGCTTATCCATAAATCGCGAGAAGCTATCAAAACAGGAGTTTCAGCGGTGGCTCAGGCGCCGCACGGCCCAGTCGCCCAGGCTCTGGATGGCCTGCACGAAAAAGATCAGCACCACCACCACGGCCAGCATGATGTCGGGCAGAAAGCGCTGGTAGCCGTAGCGGATGCCCAGGTCGCCCAGGCCGCCGCCGCCGATCGCGCCGGCCATGGCCGAGTAGCCGGTCAGGCTCACGAAGCTGATGGTCAGGCCGGCGACGATGCCAGGCAGCGCCTCGGGCAGCAAAATCTTCCAGACGATCTGGCCGGTGGTCGCGCCCATCGACTGGGCGGCCTCGACCAGGCCGTTGTCGACCTCGCGCAGCGCGGTCTCGACCAGGCGCGCGATGAAGGGCGCGGCCGCCAGCGTCAGCGGCACCACGGCAGCGCCCGTGCCGATCGACGAGCCCGTGATCAAGCGCGTGAACGGAATGATCGCCACCAGCAGGATGATGAACGGCGTCGAGCGCACGGCGTTCACGATCCAGCCCACGGTCTTGTTGAGCGGGCCGTTTTCGAGCACGCCGCCCTGGTCGGTCAGGCGCAGGAACACGCCCAGCGGGATGCCGATGAGCGCGCCGACGACGCCCGAGATGCCGACCATGACGATGGTTTCCCACAGCGAGGTGGCAAACAGCTCCAGCATCATTTCAGAGAAATTTTCAAACATCGCTCAATCCTTGCTCGGCACTTCTTCGACCTGCACGCCGTGCTGGCGCAGGTGCGCAACGGCACTTTGAATCTGTTCGGCCGCGCCGCTGGCAAACACCGCCAGCGACCCGAACGGCTGGTCCTGGATCTCGTCGATCTGGCCGTGCAGGATGGACAGCTCCAGCCCCAGGTCGCGGATCAGGTGCGACAGGATGGGCTGGTAGGCGCTCTCGCCCGCATACGACAGGCGCAGCAGCTGGCCGACGCCGCCGCTGAGCCCGGCCGAGAGCTGGCGCACGCGCGCCATCACGCTGGCGGGCAGCTCCTGCGGCACGATCTCGTCGATCAGGCTCTTGGTGATGGCCTGCTGCGGGCGCGTGAACACGTCGAGCACCGGGCTCTGCTCGACGATGCGGCCGGCGTCGATCACGGCCACGCGGTCGGCCACCTGCTTGATGACCTGCATCTGGTGCGTGATCAGCACCACCGTGAGACCCATCTCCTGGTTCACCTTGCGCAGCAGATCGAGGATGGAGCGCGTCGTCTCCGGATCCAGCGCCGAGGTGGCCTCGTCGCTGAGCAGCACCTTGGGCCGGCTGGCGAGCGCGCGCGCAATGCCCACGCGCTGCTTTTGCCCGCCGCTGATCTGCGCCGGGTAGCGGTCGGCGAGCTGCGTCAGGCCCACCAGTTCGAGCAGCGGGTCCACGCGCCGGCGGATCTCGTCCCTGGACATGCCCACCAGTTCGAGCGGCAGCGCCGCGTTATCGAACACCGTGCGGGACGACAGCAGGTTGAAGTGCTGGAACACCATGCCGATGTCGCGGCGCGCGGCGCGCAGCTCGGCGTCGTTCAGCTGGGTCAGGTCGCGGCCGTTGACGATGACAGCGCCAGCGGTGGGGCGGTTGAGCAGGTTGATGGTGCGCACCAGCGAGCTTTTGCCCGCGCCGCTCTTGCCGATGATGCCGAACACCTCGCCTGGCGGAATGTGCAGGTCGATGCCGCGCAGGGCTTCGACGGGGCCCGTAGGGCCCGGGTAGGTCTGGGAAAGTCCCCGTAACTCGATCATGGGAAAAACAGGCTCTCGCACGACGGCTGCGCTGCAAAAACCCGTGGATAAATAGGTGAAAAAAGAGGATGCAGCACTGGGCACACGGCAGGCGGCGGTGGTCAACTATGCTTTTCATAGCTGCCAGCGCTTGCTGATATTGCCTTAGAGCCTGTTTAGGCTCTAAAAACTGCAGAGGCTCAATTATGACGCTCTGCAACAAGTTGCGTGCGGCCCAAGGGCCAACGCAGCTGCCAGGCGCGCGCCGTGGTGCCCAGCAGGCGCTGCAGCGGCGCCGGGGCCACGGGGGGGGCGGGGGCCGGCACGGCCTTACTTTTTGGCATAAATCTGATCGAACAGGCCGCCATCGGCAAAGTGCAGCTTGCTCACATTCGCCCAGCCGCCAAAGGCCTGGTCGATGGTGAACAGCGACAGCTTGGGAAACTGCGCCGCGTACTTGGCGCGGGCCTTCTCGCCCGTGGGGCGGTAGAAGTTCTTGCCGGCAATGTCCTGGCCTTCGTCCGAATACAAATACGCCAGATAGGCTTGCGCCACCTTGCGCGTGCCTTTTTTGTCCACGTTCTTGTCGACCACCGCCACCACGGGCTCGGCCAGGATGCTGATGGAGGGCACGACGATCTCGAACTTCTCGGCGCCAAATTCCTTGAGCACCAGATAGGCCTCGTTCTCCCAGGCCAGCAGCACATCGCCCATGGCGCGCTGCGCAAAGGTGATGGTGGCGCCGCGCGCGCCGGTGTCGAGCACCGGCACGTTCTTGTACAGGCGCGCCACAAAATCCTGGGCGCTGGCCGCGCTGCCGCCGCCCTGGCGCTTGCCGTATTCCCAGGCGGCCAGGTAGTTCCACTGCGCACCGGCCGAGGTCTTGGGGTTGGGCGTGATCACGGCGACGCCGGGTTTGACCAGATCGCCCCAGTCCTGGATGGCCTTGGGATTGCCCTTCTTGACCAGAAAGACGATGGTCGAGGTGTAGGGTGCCGAGTTGTGCGGCAGGCGCTTTTGCCAGTCCGGCGCCACCAGCGCACCGTGTTTCACCAGCGCATCGATGTCCGGCGCCAGGCCCAGCGTCACCACGTCGGCGCTGATGCCATCGATCACCGAGCGCGCCTGCTTGCCCGAGCCGCCGTGCGACTGCTGGATGGCCACGTCCTGCCCGCTCGTGGCCTTCCAGTGGCGGGCAAAGGCCTGGTTGAACTGCACATACAGCTCGCGCGTCGGGTCGTAGGACACATTGAGCAAGGTCACGGATTGGGCAAACGACGGCAATGCCGTCAGGGCCAAGGCGCTGGCCAGGGCGGTGGCAAAAGGAAACTTGATAAAGTGGCGGCGAAGTTGCATGGGGGCCTCGGAAGAATGTTGGAAACGGTGCAAGCCACCGGTGCAATGCATTCTGCAAGGCCATCTTAAAAACTGAAACGAATAAAATTTCAGTTCTTTATACCCAAAAGCATAGAACCAACCCAGAAGGAAATTTTCATGGCACGTACCGTCCACTGCATCAAACTCGGCAAGGAAGCCGAAGGCCTCGACTTTCCCCCCTACCCTGGCGACCTGGGCAAGCGCATCTGGCAAAGCGTGAGCAAAGAGGCCTGGGCCGGCTGGCTCAAGCACCAGACCATGCTGGTGAACGAGAACCGCTTGAACCTGGCCGACGCCCGTGCGCGCCAGTACCTGGCCCGCCAGATGGAACAGCATTTCTTTGGCGGCGGCGCCGACGCGGTGCAAGGTTACGTGCCGCCCAGCGCCTGAAAAACGGCTTGCGCAGACACTCCGGCGCCCTTCGTGGCGCCTTTTTGCATTGATTTTTTGAACGCGCAGCACCCCACCATGGCCGAACGCATTGATTGGCTCGACGACAGAACCCCCTACAGCCCGCGCTTTGGCGACCGTTACCACAGTGAGCACGGCGGCATGGCGCAGGCGCGCGATGTCTTTTTGCACGGCTGCGGTCTGCCGCAGGCCTGGGCCGGGGCGACGCAGTGGCGCATTCTGGAAACGGGCTTTGGCTTTGGGCTGAACTTCCTCACCACCTGGGCCGCCTGGCGTGCCGACCCGCAGCAGCCCACGCTGCTGCACTTTGTCTCGCTCGAAGCCTGGCCCGTGTCCACCGACGACCTGCTGCGCGCCGCCGCGCGCCACCCCGAGCTACAGCCGCTGGCACAGGAACTGTGCGCGCAATACTGGGGCCTGCTGCCGGGTGTGCACCGCCTGTGGTTCGATGGCGGGCGCGTGCTGCTCACGCTGTGCATCGGCGACGCACAGGCCTTGCTGCGCCAGCAGCACTGGGAGGTGGATTCGATCTACCTCGACGGTTTCAGCCCGCAGGCCAACCCCGAAATATGGAGCCTGCACACCCTCAAGGCCGTGGCGCGCTGCTGTCACCGCGGCACCCGCCTGGCCACCTGGACCATTGCCCGCGCGGTGCGCGACGCCCTCACCCAATGCGGCTTTGTCGTGAAAAAAGTGCCGGGCGTGCCGCCCAAACGCGACAACCTGCACGCCACCTTCAACCCCGCGTGGGAGCCACGCACCAGCCGCACGAGCGAAACCACGGCCGAGCACCCGACCCCGGCGCGCTGCATGGTCATTGGCGCGGGCCTGGCGGGTGCCGCCAGCGCTGCCAGCCTGGCGCGGCGCGGCTGGAGCGTGCAGGTGCTGGATGCTGCTGCCGCACCTGCCAGCGGCGCATCGGGCCTGCCCGTGGGGCTGTTTGCGCCCCACCTCTCGCCCGACGACAACATTTTTTCGCGCGTTTCGCGCAGCGGCGTGCGCGCCATGCTGCAGCAATCCCACGCCCTGCTGCAGCCGGGCCTGGACTGGAACCCCGGCGGCGTGCTGGAGTGCCGCCCGCCCGACAACCTGGGCCTGCCCAGCGGCTGGGAGCACGGCCCCGGCGCCGACTGGGGCCTGCCCGCCAACCCGCAAATCCTGCACGCGGCGGGCCTGTCCGAGGACAGCACCGCCTGCTGGCATGCGCGCGGTGGCTGGGTGCGGCCCGCGCGCCTGGTACAAAAGCTGCTGGCCCAGCCGGGCATCACCTGGCAGCCCCACAGCCAAGTAGCCACGCTGCAGCGCACCGCCCATGGCACCTGGCAGGCACTCGATAGCGCAGGCCAGCCCCTGGCTGAAGCCGACGTGGTGGTGCTGGCCGCAGGCCCCGCCTGCAACACCTTGCTGGCCACGGTGCAAGCCCCCGCGCTCCCCCTGCAGCCCGTGCGCGGCCAGCTGTCCTGGGGGCCGCAACCACCGGGCGCCACCGGGCTGCCGCCCTTCCCCGTCAATGGCAACGGTGGCCTGGTGGCGCATGTGCCGCACGAAAACGGCATGGCCTGGCACATGGGCTCCACTTTTGACCGCGATGTAGAACAGCTGCCCCTGCCACCCGAAGAACAGACCGCCGCCCACGCCACCAACTGGCAGCGCCTGCAGGCCCTGGTGCCCGCCGCCACCCCGGCACTGCGCCCGGCGTTTGAAGGCAGCGCAGCCAGCAGCCTGCACGCCTGGGCCAGCGTGCGCTGCACCGCTATCGACCGCCTGCCCATCGTCGGCCCGGTAGCCCCCGCCCGCCTGCCCGGGCTGTGGGTGTGCACGGCCATGGGTGCCCGCGGGCTGACCCGTGCCGTGCTGTGCGGCGAACTACTGGCGGCGCGCCTGCAAGGGGAGCCCTTGCCGCTGGATGCGCGCCTGGCCCGTGCCATGGGCACCGAACGCTTGGGCCCCACACCGGCTGCGGAATAAGCTTATTCGCATATAGGAAGCACAAAACAATCGTTTGTTTTCATAAGCAGGCCCTCTACATTCGCGGCCATGCCTGAATTTGCATTCGTTTTCGCTGGTTTTGCCGTAGGCCTCATCGTGGGGTTGACGGGGGTGGGCGGCGGCTCGCTCATGACGCCGGTGCTGATCTTCTTTTTCGGCGTAAAACCCCACCTGGCCATCGGCACCGACCTGCTGTTTGCCGCCTTTACCAAGATGGGCGGCACGGTCGGTCTGGCCCGTCAGCGGCTGGTGCCCTGGAGCGTGGTGGGCCTGCTGTGCGCGGGCAGCATTCCGGCGGCGCTGGCGTCGCTGTGGCTGCTGCAGCACCTGGGCCCGGCCAGCGAGCAGGTGCAGCACCTCATGACCACAACCCTGGGCGCGGCCCTGCTGCTCACCGCCGCCGCCATGCTGTACAAGGTGGTGGTGTTTTCGGCCCAGCGCCAGGCCGCCGAACAGGCCGCACGCCAGGGCAGCGGCGCCGCCGCCACGCAGCCGCGCCATTGGAGCCTGCCGGTGCTGCTGGGCGCGGTCATCGGCACGCTGGTCACCTTTACCTCGGTGGGCGCAGGGGCCATTGGCGTCACCGTGCTGCTGCTCGTCTTTCCGCACCTGCCGCTGCCGCGCATCATTGCCGCCGACATTGCCTACGCCGTGCCGCTGACACTGGTGGCCGGCATGGGCCACGCATCGCTGGGTTCGGTCGACTGGGCCTTGCTGGCGCAGTTGCTGGCCGGTTCATTGCCGGGTATCTGGCTGGGCTCGCGCCTGGTCACCCGCACCCCAGAGCGGCTGATCCGCTCTGCCCTTTCGTTGCTGCTCGCCTGGGCGGGCGCCAAACTTGTTTTGATTTAAGAGGCTCGTTGCCCCATGTACCAATACACCGACTTCGACAAGAAATTCGTTCAGCTGCGCGCCGAGCAGTTCCGCGACCAGCTTGAGCGCTGGGAGCGTGGTGAACTGACCGACGAACAGCTTTTGCCACTGCGCCTGCAAAACGGCTGGTACATCCAGCGCTACGCGCCCATGGCGCGCATTGCCGTGCCCTATGGCGAAATCAGCAGCACGCAACTGCGCACGCTGGCCCACATTGCGCGCGAGTACGACAAGCCCGCACCTGAACTGCTGGCACACGCCCAGGCCACACAAGACGCATTGCAGGACGCGCAGCCCGGCGCAACGCTGGCCGCACCGCCGCTGCGCTACGGCTACGGCC
This sequence comes from Simplicispira piscis, assembly GCF_054783455.1. Classification (NCBI taxonomy): domain Bacteria; kingdom Pseudomonadati; phylum Pseudomonadota; class Betaproteobacteria; order Burkholderiales; family Comamonadaceae; genus Simplicispira; species Simplicispira piscis. Next base: position 107,803 of record NZ_BAAGQN010000017.1, on the reverse strand, counting down.
ACTTCACCACGCGCACCAATGTGCAATTCAACTGGATTCCCCTCCACCGCGCGGCCGACGTGATGGACCTGCTGGCCAGTGTCTCCATGCACGGCATCCAGACCAGCGGCAACGACATCCGCAACATCACCTGCGACGCGCTCGAAGGTATCGCCGAGGACAGCATCGTCGATACGCGGCCGTTCGCCGAGATCACGCGCCAGTGGAGCTCGCTGCACCCCGAGTTCTCCTACCTGCCGCGCAAGTTCAAGATCGCCTTCAACGGCGCCGAAGAAGACCGCGCCGCCATTGGCTGGTACGACATTGGCTTGCAAGCGCGCCGGGCCGAAGACGGCAGCGTGGGCTTCACCATGAAAGTGGGCGGCGGCATGGGCCGCACACCCATCATTGGCAGCGTGGTGCGCGAATTTCTGCCCTGGGACCAGTTGCTCAACTACATCGAAGCCGTGGTGCGCACCTACAACAGCTACGGCCGGCGCGACAACAAGTGGAAGGCGCGCATCAAAATTTTGGTCAAGAGCGAAGGCCAGAAGTTCATCGACGCGGTGGAGAAGGAATACCAGGACATCGTCAACCTCGACGGCGCGCCCCACACCATCACGCAGGCAGAGCTTGACCGGGTCACAAGCCATTTCGTGGTGCCCGAGCTGAAGGCCACCAACCTGCCCTCCAAGGTGAATACACAAGGCCAGTTGTACCAGCGCTGGTTGCAGCAAAACGTGCGCGGCCACAAGCTGCCCGGCCTCAAGACCGTCACCCTGTCGTTCAAGCGCCCCGGCTTTGCCACCGGCGATGCCGACGCCGACACCCTGGAAGCCCTGGCCCAACTGGCCGAGCAGTTCAGCGCTGGTGAGGCGCGCCTGACGCACGAGCAAAACCTGATGCTGCCCTGGGTGCATGAGGGCGACCTGCCCGCGCTGTACGAAGCGGCCCGCGCTCTGGGCTTGGCACAACCCAACATCGGCCTGCTGACCGACATGATCATCTGCCCCGGCGGAGACTTCTGCTCGCTGGCCAATGCGCGCTCTTTGCACATTGGCGCCGCCGTGACCGACCGTTATCAAGATTTGGACGAGCTGTTTGACCTCGGCCCCATCGACCTGCACATGAGCGGCTGCATCAACTCCTGCGGCCACCACCACAGCGGCCACATCGGCATCCTGGGCGTGGACAAGGACGGCAAGGAGTGGTACCAGATCACGCTGGGCGGGTCTGACGGCACCGATCTGTCTGGCCCCGCGATTGGCGGCAAGGTGGTCGGCCCCTCGTTCACCGCAGCCGAAGTGCCCGATGTGATCGAGGCGCTGCTCGCCACCTTCCGCGCGCTGCGCAAGCCCGGCGAGTTCTTTATCGACGCACTGCGCCGCCTGGGCCACGACCCGTTCAAGCAGGCCGCCAACGCTGCCCGCCGCCCCAAGGCCGACCAGGAAGCCCTGGCAGAACAAGACTGACCGCGATTGAAGACTATGAAAATAATAGCTGCTAGCGCTTTATCCACGGGCGCTGATACCGAAAAAACCTTGCAAATCCCCAACGACGCTGAGCTGGCCGAGCTGGTCGCCAGCGGCGCGCTGGAAGGCGTGCAGCGCGTGGAACTGCAGTTCCCCAAATTTACCGACGGCCGTGCCTACAGCCAGGCCCTGCTGCTGCGCCGACGCTATAAATTTGCGGGCGACATCCGCGCCACGGGCGATGTGCTGATCGACCAGCTGGTGCACATGCACCGCAGCGGTTTCAGCAGCGCCGTGCTGGCCGAGGGTGTAGACGCCGCCGCTGCTGAGCGCCAGTTTGCGCGCTTTGGCGCCTTCTACCAGGGCGACGTGAACGAGCCGCGCCCTCTGTTCGCCCGCGATGCAGCGCTGGAGTCGGCATGAGCGCCGTACTGACTCCCAACCCCGCGCTGGACCTCGCACACGTCAACGCCACACTCGGCCACGACGCATCCGGCCTCGTCACCTGGGCGCTGGGCCTGGGCGAGGCTTCCATCGTCACCACCAACTTCCGCCCGTTCGAGGCCGTGATCCTGCACCTGGTCACACAGGTCAACCCCGACGTGCCGGTCGTCTGGATGGACAACGGCTACAACACCGAAGCCACCTACCGGTTTGCCGACGAAGTGACGAAGCAGCTGGGGCTGAACCTGCACATCTACCTGCCGCGCCGCTCGCGCGCGCACCGCGAAGCCGTGGAAGGGTTGACGCCCGCGCTGGATGACCCGCGCCACGCGGCCTTCACCGCAGAAGTGAAGTTGGAGCCCTTTGCCCGCGCCCTGCGCGAGACGGCGCCCAAGGTCTGGTTCACCGCGCTGCGCGCCACCGACAGCGCCGTACGCGCGCAGATGGAGCCCGTGAGCATCAACCCCGACGGCCTGATCAAGGTGGCGCCGCTGCTGCACTGGTCGTCCAAGGACCTGCACGAATACTGCGTCAAGCACGGCCTGCCCAACAACTTCGACTACGTGGACCCGACCAAGGGCGAAGACAACCGCGAGTGCGGCTTGCACCTGGCGCACTGAAACCTATAGCTGCCAGCGCAATCCCCATCAGCGTTACAGCCCGATTTGAATGGAATAAACAATGAACGCCCGCGTTGACACCTCCGTGCTGAACCACCTCAGCAACCGCCACCTCGACGCGCTGGAAGAAGAAACCATCTTCATCCTGCGCGAGGTGGCCGCCGCCTTCGAGCGCCCCGCGCTGCTGTTCTCGGGCGGCAAGGATTCACTGGTCATGCTCAAGTGCGCTGAAAAAGCTTTCGGCGTGGGCCGCATCCCTTACCCCCTGCTCATGATCGACACGGGCCATAACTTCCCCGAGGTGACGGATTTCCGTGATTTGCGGGCCAAGGAACTGGGCGCCGAGCTCATCGTGCGCAATGTCGAGGATTCGATGGCACGTGGCACCGTGCGCCTGGCGCACCCCGGTGAGCCGCGCAACGTGCACCAGTCGGTCACGCTGCTCGAAGCGATTGAAGAGTTTCGTTTTGACGCGCTGATGGGCGGCGCCCGCCGCGACGAAGACAAGGCCCGCGCCAAAGAGCGCATCTTCAGCCACCGCGACAGCTTCGGCCAATGGCAGCCCAAGGCACAACGGCCCGAGCTGTGGACGCTGTTCAACACCCGCCTGCAGCCGGGCGAGCACTTTCGCGTGTTCCCCATCAGCAACTGGACCGAGCTCGATGTGTGGCAATACATCGAACGCGAGCAGATCGCCCTGCCGTCGCTGTATTACACACACCAGCGCGAGATCGTCGAGCGCAAGGGCCTGCTGGTGCCCGTGACGCCCCTCACGCCGCTGCGCAGCGGCGAGCAGCTGGAAACACGCGACGTGCGGTTTCGCACCCTGGGCGACATCACCTGCACCTGCCCGGTCGAAAGCCTGGCCGCCACCGCGGCCGAGATCGTGATCGAGACATTGGCCGCCGACGTGAGTGAACGCGGCGCCACACGCATGGACGACAAAACCTCTGACGCTTCAATGGAAAAGCGCAAGAAAGACGGGTATTTTTAATGCAACCCCCTGCGTCGCTGCGCGCCTTCCCCCTTCTCTCGCGCTTCGCGCGGGAAGGGGGACACCGCCAGCGCGGCGGGGCGGCCCTTGCGCGGCGGTCGCTAGCCTGGGCCGCGCCCTATCCAACAATGCGAGCGGTGCGTAGCACTCTGGATTACTGAGATCAATCCAATGACAAATACTATTCATTCGATAGCTGCCAGCGCAATACCATCAAGCGCTGCAGGCCAAAATGGCCCTATATCGGCCCTCAAGTTCATCACCTGCGGCAGCGTGGACGATGGCAAAAGCACCCTCATTGGCCGACTGCTGGTGGACAGCAAGTCCGTGCTGCAAGACCATCTGGCGGGCGTGCAGCGCGCGGGCGAAACCGATCTGGCCCTGCTGACCGACGGCCTCTCTGCAGAGCGCGAACAAGGCATCACCATCGACGTGGCCTACCGCTACTTCGCCACCGAAACGCGCAAGTTCATCATTGGCGACGCACCGGGCCACGAGCAGTACACGCGCAACATGGTCACAGCGGCCAGCAGCGCCGATGCCGCTGTCGTGCTGGTCGATGCCACCAAGCTCGACTGGGAGAACCCACAGCTCACGCTGCTGCCGCAAACGCGCCGCCACAGCCTGCTGGTGCACCTGCTGCGTGTGCATTCGCTGGTGTTTGCCGTGAACAAACTCGATGCCGTGGCCCACCCTGAACGGGCCTGGCAGCACATCAGCGCGGCGCTCGCGCGCTTTGCCCAACAGGCCGGCATTGCGGTGCGCGCCACCGTGCCCGTCTCGGCCCTCAAGGGCTGGAACGTGGTCGATGCCCACCCCGGCTGGTGCGGCTACGAAGGCCCGAGCCTGCTGCAAATCCTCGAACTGCTGCCCAACACGCCCGCCGACACCGGCCTGCCGCTGGCCTTCCCGGTGCAGTGGGTCGAAAAGTTCTCGTCGTCTGCCGACACCACCCAGGGCCGCCGCGTGTTCTGGGGCCGGGTCGCCGCTGGCCATGTGGTAGCCGGTACGCCCGTGCAAGTCTTCCCCAGTGGCCAGACCGCCACCGTGGCCCAGGTGCTCGACCACGCACGCCGCCCCATCGGCGTAGATGCGGGCCAAAGCGCCGGCATCGTGCTCGACCGCGAGGTCGATGTCTCGCGCGGCGACTGGATCGTGGCCGCCCCCACGCAGGCCGCCCCGGCCGAAGACGACTTCGACACGCCCGCCACGGTGCCTGCCTGGCCCGGTCGCCGCGAACTGCACACCACCGTGGCCTGGATGGACAACGAACCCCTGGTGGCAGGCCGCGTGTACTGGGCGCTGCACGGCCACCGCTGGGTCAAGGCCAAGGTCAAGCGTGTGGTGCACCGCCTGGACATCAACACCCTGGCCGAAGAAGACGCCAGCCAACTCGAGCCCAACGCCATCGGCCATGTCGAACTGCTGCTGCAAGAGCCCCTGCCCACCGCACCGTTTGGCCAGGCCCGGGTGCTAGGCTCGCTGATTTTGGTGGACACGGCCAGCCACGCAACCGCTGGCGCCGTGCTTGTCAATTGACCTTAGTCACGTTTTCCATTTGATTGGCAGGGGCTGCCACCCGGTTCCCCTGCCACACCCTCTAAAATCGAGGGTGTTCCCTGATTCCCACAAAGCATTGCCATGACCCACGTCGTTTCCGAAAACTGCATCAAGTGCAAATACACCGATTGTGTGGACGTGTGTCCCGTCGACTGCTTCGTCGAAGGCCCGAACATGCTGGTCATCAACCCGGACGAGTGCATCGACTGCGCCGTCTGCGTGCCTGAATGCCCGGCCAACGCCATCTTTGCCGAAGAAGACCTGCCCCCCACCGAGCTGGCCTTCATCAAGATCAACGCCGAGCTGACCAACGCCCCCGGCTGGAAGCCCATCACCAAGCGCAAGACCGCGCTGGAGGGCGCCGACGAGTGGAACGGCCAGCCCGGCAAGATCAAAGACATCATTCGCTGATGGCTGCTGCGGTCGACGGTACCCCGCTGCCACACGGCGCACCCCGCACCGCCTTGTCCACCCCGCCTGCGCTCCTGCACACCGATGCCGTCGTCATCGGCGCGGGGCCGGTCGGCCTGTTCCAGGTCTTCCAGCTCGGCCTGCAGGGCCTGCGCACGCACCTCATCGACGCACTGCCCCACCCCGGCGGCCAGTGCGCCGAGCTGTATGCAGACAAACCCATCTATGACATCCCCGGCATCCAGGTCTGCACCGGCCAGGAGCTGACCGAGCGTCTGCTGGGCCAGATCAGCCCCTTCGCACTCCACTGGCACCTGGGCCAGCAAGTCGATACCGTGCAAGCCCTGCCCACCGGCGGCTTGCGCGTTGGCACAGCACAGGGCACACAACTGCAGGCGCGTGCCGTGTTCATCGCCACCGGCGTAGGCGCCTTCGTGCCGCGCACCCTCAAACTGCCGGGGCTGGACGCTTACGAGGGCGGCCAACTGCTCTACCGCCTGGACGAAAGCACCCGCCTTGCCGGGCAGCGCGTGGTGGTGCACGGGGGCGACGAGCCCGCTGTGCAGCAAGCCATTGCCTGCGCCACCGCCCCCGAGGCGCAGCGCCCCGCCCACACCACGCTACAGCACCGCCGCGACGTTTTTGACGCCCCACCCGCCCTGCTGGAGCAACTGCAAGCCCTGCGCGCAGCGGGCCGCATTGAGGTCGCCATCGGCATGGCCAACAGCATCGTGGAAGAAGCCGGGCACCTCACTGCACTGGAGCTGGCCACCCCCGAGGGCACGCCGCTGCGCCTGCCGCTGGACCTGCTGCTCGTGCGCCTGGGCCTGGTACCCCGCCTGGGCCCTGTCGCCGAATGGGGCCTGGCACTGGAGCGCAAACAGCTCGTGGTGGACCCCGCCACCTTCGCCACCAACGTGCCCGGCATCTACGCCGTGGGCGACGCCATCACCTACCCCGGCAAGCGCAAGCTCATCCTGAGCGGCTTCCACGAAGCCACCCTGGCCGCCTTCGGCGCGGCGGAATGGCTGGCGGGGCACAAGCTGCCGCTGGAGTACACGACCAGCAGCGCGAGGTTGCAGGGGTATTTGGGGGTCGGGGGAGCGGACGACTGATAAAGGACTCGCGCCTATGGCGGGGTTCAGAGTCCTCGGTGGCTGGCCGCTTACACAGCACCAGGCAATCTGCACGATGCCCTTCGGGAGCGTGCTCGCGGATGAAGGCACCGGCCAATTCCGGCTGCTATCCGTTCGCTACCGCACGGACAAAAACACATCCATGGACGATGCTTGTGCAGACTTGCTTACAGAGGCTTTTGCCGTGATCGCTCGGATGCCCGCACAGGTGCCGTGCACGATCACCAAGCCCCGGTCAATCAATGTTGGAGTACCAAAATGCCTGACACAAAACCGCCCATTCGAGAGAGCTCACGTCTCGCTTCTCTCAAGATAGCGATCCTGGAAGAGCGGCGGGTTCTTGGACTAGAAGACCGTCCGGCCCGGAGCACTAATGGCGAACGCCAAAGGTTTCACCAAAATCAGCCCCCACAAGCACCTTTTTTTCCGGATTTTCTACACTATAGCCCGGCCATGGTGCGGGAAAACGGTGTTCTCGGAGCGCGGCGAAGCCAAAAATGGACTGCTGCGGCCGATTTGCCGTCGGCGATCCTCCCATTCGACAGCCACCGGGGTATCCACACCGCGGGTGAACACACACCCAGCGCAGCGCCGCACACAGCCGTGCCCGGCAGCAATCCCATCGTCACCCTCTCCACAGAACACAAGCTGGCGAGACGCACTGCTGCCCTGTAGTGCACAGGCGCGCATACCGATAACAGGATAAAAATGGCTTATAACGCTTACTGGATAAGCGTTATAAGCTATCAGAAAATGAGCTTTTGGTTCAGTCGCTGACATGGCACTCGCGCCGCAGCAACGCCAGTGCGTCGCCCAAACCGTAGTCGTGGTCGTCTTGCAGCGTGGCACGGGCTTCAGAAACAAAGCCTTGCCACAGCGCCAGGTAGTCGGCGCGGTGCACTTCGGGGGCGTGTGCACGGATGAAGGCGTCGGCCAGTTCTGGCTGCCAGCCTTTGCTGCGCAGCTTGCGCACCAGGGTTTTGGCGGCTTTTTCGGGCAGCAGTGTTTTCTTGGGCACGCCCGTGGCCAGGCACAGGAACAGGGTGAGCAACGCGGCTTCGTCTTGCTCGCCCAGTGTCGCGCGTTGCCAGGTTTTGCTGGCGGCGGCGGGGGACGCCTCATCGCCCGGCTGCGATGCGGCCGCGCGCAGGTATTCGTCCACCTCGCCCAACGGATCTTCGAGCAAAAAGTAGCGGTGGCGCAGCGCAGTCATGGGGCGCAGCAGCGGTGCAATCGGGCGAGCGGGGTCGAGAAGCTTCTGCAAATCGGCCAGCACGACCGGTTTTTGCGCATCTACCACGGCGTGCAACGCGGGCGGCAGCCCTTTGGGCACCGCGAGCGCGTCAGCACCCACAACGGCTTTGCCTGCCTTGCGGCGGGCAGCAAGCAATTTCTGAAACGTCGCCGCGCTTGGCCACTCGGTGCTGCGCGGGGCCAGGGCGTGCAGGGCCAGGGCGGTGCGCAGCACGCCTTCGGCGTCGGCGCCGCCCTCTTCCAGCGCTTCGTCGTCCAGCTGGTAGTGGCTGGCAATCCACAGCGCTGCCTGCACCACCTCGCCAATGCGGCTGCGCCGCGCCAGTTCTTCACGGTACTGGGCATAGCTGCGCAGCGACCACAGCGCCAGCAACGAGACCTGGGCCTCGTCCTGGCCCTGCATGCCAAAGTGGGTGCTCTCGGGCAGGGCAATCAGGGCGCGCAGCATGTCGGTGCCGGCTTTGGAGCGCGACAGCAGCGAATGCGTGGCGAGCAGTTGCGCTGCCTGTGCGAGGTCACCGCCCGACGCATCCTGCAAATGCAGACTGACGAAGTTGACGATGCGCTCGCGCGCACGTTCCAGTTCGGGCCGCAAAAACTCGCTGCCGAAGTAGCGCGCTATCTGCACCATGCCCTTGGGAGCCTCCGCATGCAGGGCGGCGAGCTTTTCGGCCCCCAGAATGCCGTGGTTAACGCCGTGCGCCAGCGCGCGCTCGAAAAACGAGCGTGCGTCGTGCAGGGCCAGCGCCTGCGGCGGTGCTTCGTGCGAACGGCTGCCAGGCATCAGATGGCCGATTCTTCGTCAGAGGTGCGCGCTGCCGGTGTGACGTTGCCGCGGTCGGTCTCGCTGGTCTCGAACTTGCCGTCGTCCTCTTCCTCGGGCTGCTCGTCACCTTCGCCCAGGTCGTGCGCGCGGGCTTTGGCACGCAGCACCAAGAGCATTTCAATAAACAGGTCGCGGCACTCGTAGCGCAGCAGCCAGGCCATCTGCATCCAGTCCTGGTCGGCCACTTCGTCCAGCTCGACGCGCGGGCGCACGTAGCCCGACGCGAGCAGCTCATCGTCACTCAGCATCAGGCCGTAGTCTTCGGTGGCTTCAAAAACACCGGTACGGGCAAAAGCCTCAATGCGGCTCCATTTTTCGGTGAAGTAGTTGGCCAGGGCTTCGGCGCCGCCGTCCAGGTCGCCGATGGCGTTCAAAAAATCCAACGGGTCGGCGTCTTCACGAAAGACGACGGCGTTAACCATGCTGCGCAAGTGCTGGTGCGTTAGATCTTTGTACTGTTTCTCCAGCACCATGGCGCGGGCGAACTGCTCGGGTGTGACCAGCATGTTCACGACGGACGCCTTGGAGCTGTCGTACTCCCGCATCACGGCCAGCACATCTTTGGGCGCGAGCTGGTCGAGCACAACCATCAGCGCACGGTCGCCCTCCTCATCGGCCAGGTCGGCCAGCGCGCTCTCGGCGCCCACGATGTCGCCAGCCGCGATCAGACTGGTGGTTTTTTCAATCAATGCCAGGTGGTTCATACGTTCTCGGTGTCAGTCCTTGCGCTCGAAACCTTGGTCTGCGAGCCAGTCGGCGCCGGCTTCGTCGAGCGAGCGGCCATCTGGCGGGTCGCTGGCGTCGTCGGCGCTCAGGCCGTCGCCGTCGTCGCCCTCGTCGCTGTTGCGAGCTTCTTCGTCATCCGGTGTGTCTTGTGCGGCGTCGGCAGGGCCAAACCCGTGGGCGTGCAGGTACTCCAGGCAGGCGGCCACGGTCATGAAAGTCGCGCCGCCGGGCTCTGCCAGCACTTTGAGCGCCACAGGTTCCGCCCAGGGTTCGAGGGCCACGGCGCCCGCCAGTTCCGGCCATGTAGGCAGTGCCTCGGGCGGTAATGTCAGCAATCGCTGCATGGCTGCCAGCTTGGGAAAACGAAATGCGCGGTGGAAAACCACGGCCACCATTTCGGGGCTGTAGTCCAGCATCTGCACCAGGAAGCCGATTTCGCTGCGCTTGGCGGCAAGGCGCTTCGTTAATACATCCTTGCCTTCGGAATCAGAGGTCAGGTCATCGAGCTCGGCCTCGTAGGCTTTGCGCAAGTCGGAGAAGTAGCGAGAGAGTTTCATGGAAGATTGCGTTCACGCACGAAGGCCTGCCAGATTTCCGTTGCGGTTTGCAAAGGGTCGTCGAGCAGGTTGCGGCGGCGGTTGTCGTCGTATTGCTGGCGGCGCTCGGGGTCCGAGAGCACGTCGTAGGCTTGTTGCACCTCGCGAAAACGCAAGGCTGCGTCAGCCGCTGTGTTGCGGTCAGGGTGATAGTACGAGGCCTTTTGCCGAAACGCCCGCTTGATGTCGGCCAGCGTGGCGTTGGCCGCAAGGCCCAGGGCGGCGTAGTGGTCGCCTTGCATCGGCCCGATCAGCCCAGTGCGGCGTACACGTTTTGTACGTCGTCGTTGGCGTCGATGGCCGCAAGGAAGGCTTCGACCTCCTCCAGCGCCTCAGCACTCAGGCTGGCAGGGTTGACCGGGTTCTTGGGCCGGTAGCCCAGCTTGACCGAGAGCACGGTAAAACCGTGCGCAGGCAGGGCGCGGCTCACAGTGTCCAGGTCGGCTGGATCGGTCCAGAACAGGGTTTGGCCCTCTTCTTCGCCGGGTTCAAGGTCTTGCGCACCGGCTTCGATGGCGGCCATTTCGGCATCGGCACCGGCAGCCGCGGGTTCGGCCTCAATCATGCCCACATGGTCAAAGTCCCAGGCGACCGAGCCCGAGGTACCGAGCTGGCCCTTGCGAAACAGCACGCGCATTTCAGGCGCCGTGCGCTTGACGTTGTCGGTCAGGCATTCGACCATCACCGCAACCTGGTGCGGGGCAAACCCCTCGTACACCACATGCTCGAAACTGGCCGCATCGCCGCCAATGCCGGCGCCCTTTTTGATGGCGCGGTCCAACGTGTCTTTGGGCATGGAGACCTTGCGCGCTTGCTCGAGCACCAGGCGCAGCTTGGAGTTGCCCGCCGGGTCGGCACCGCCGCGCGCAGCGACCATGATTTCCTTGGCCAGCTTGCCAAACAGCTTTCCGCGGGCGTCGGCGGCCTGCGCCTTGCCCTTTGCTTTCCATTGCGCACCCATGCGAGTTCCTTGGCTGATCCTGGGGCGCACCCGCGCGCGCACGGCGCTGCGCAGGGAAACCCCGGGCAAAACCCAAGAGATTACCACTGCCGCTAGAATCCGCCCCGCACCACCGCAAGACTGGTGCATTCGCTAGGGGTGCCCCACGCCGATATTGGCGCGCGGGCTGAGAGAGTCCCTTTGAACCTGATTGAGATCATCCTCGCGCAGGGAAGCCCGTTCTAACGCCCACCGACCGCGTGGCCCGGGTCTTTCTTGCACCGATGCTGCCAAGGAGTCCGCATGAACACCGCAACCGCTTCCACCAACGAAGCGCTGACCCCCGTATCCAGCGCGCAGCGCGTTTTCCGCTGGCACGACCATGCCTCTCTGTGGTTCAGCCTGGGCGTGGGCCTGCTGGTCATGCAGGTGGGCGCCTACCTGATGCCCGCGCTGGGCACGCAAGAGGCGGTACTGGCCATTGTGGCGGGCTCCATCATCGGAGCCGGGCTGCTGGGCTGGGTGGCAAAGATTGGCTGCGACAGCGGGCTGGCCAGCGCCGGGCTGATGCACGCGGTCTATGGCCGCGCGTTTGCGCGCCTTCCGATTGTGCTGAACATCGTGCAGTTGATTGGCTGGGGCAGCTTTGAGCTGGTGGTGATGCGCGACGCCACGGTGTCCATCGGGCGCCAGTCAGGTGCCATGGCAGCGACCTACTGGCCGATGCTGGCTACGCTGCTCTGGGGCGGCGTGATCACGCTGTTGATCAGCGGCTCAATGGTGCAGCTGGTGCGCCGCATCATTGCCCGCGTGGCATTGCCGCTGGTGGTGTTGTCGCTGCTGTGGCTGAGCTGGCAGTTCCTGGGCTTGGCCCAGGCGCAGGGGTTCGAGCAGTTGTGGCAGCGGCGCGGCGAAGGCGGCATGGGCGTGATGCCCGCGCTGGACCTGGTGATTGCCATGCCTATTTCGTGGCTACCGTTGGTGGCTGACTATGCGCGCCATGGCCGCAGTGGCGGCACTGCGTTGCGGGGCACCTGGCTGGGCTACGCGCTGGCCAATGTGTGGTGTTACGCGCTGGGGGTGCTCGTCGCCTTGACGTTGCCCAGCCAGGACCTGGTGACCGCGCTGCTGCTGGCGCAGGGCGGGCTGATCGCGCTGTCGCTGATATTGATTGACGAGGTAGACAACGCTTATGGCGACACCTATTCGGGCGCTGTTTCGGCCCACAGCCTATTGCCGCGCTGGAGCGTGCGCCAGTGGGGCCTGGTCGTGGCAGTGGTCTGTACGCTCATGGCGCTGGTGCTGCCCATGCACAGCCTGGAGCCGTTTTTGCTCATGCTCAGCTCGGTATTCGTGCCGCTGTTTGGCGTGATTCTGGGGCGCCTGGCTTTTGGCGCCAATGCCGCTTCAGCGCTGCAGGCCGCAGGCAAGGCGCACGCGGCGCCCATTGTGATCTGGCTGGCGGGCATCGCTTTCTACCACCTGCTACCAAAGTTCGCCCCCGTGCTGGGCTCGGCCCTGCCCACGCTGGCCGTAAGCTTTGTGCTGGCCTACGCAACCCGTCCACGCCGCTGAACGACCCGTGTCTCGGGCATACCGTGGTGTGCCCACTTGGCTTGCCTAGAATGGCCCATGAAATCTTTTATCCGATTCTTTTTCAAGACCCTGCGCATTGTCCTGGGTCCGGTCATGCTTCTCAAGGAGGCACTGACCCGCCCCAAAGGCATCGTGCGCTCTCAGGCAGGGCAGGAAGCCGTTGACCAGGCATGCAAGGGCCTGGCGCTGTACCAGTACAAAACCTGCCCTTTTTGCATCAAGGTGCGCCAAGAAATGCGCCGCCTGTCCTTGACGGTCGCCAAAGTGGACGCGCAGCCGGAAGGCCCCGACAGGACTGCACTGGTGCAGCAAGGCGGCCAGGCCAAGGTACCTTGCCTGAAGATCACCGACAAAGCAGGCAACAGCCGCTGGCTCTACGACTCCAAAGAAATCATCAGCTACTTGCGCAGCCAGTTCGCACAGGTGACCTGAGGCCGCCTGAGACGGGCGCAAAAATCCTTGACAGTCAGCCCTGGATGACACGCTGCGCCATGGGCGCATAACCGTGGTTGAGTGGGCCGTGGCCCTTGCCGGTACGCACGGCCGCACCTGCCTGGATAGCGCCCAAAATATACGCGCGCGCCAGCGCCACGGCCTCGGGCAGCGCATGGCCCAAGGCCAGATGCGCGGCGATGGCAGACGACAGCGTGCAGCCCGTGCCGTGGCCGTTGTGCGTGGCAATGCGCGGCGATCGCAGGTATTGGAGGGTGCCGCCCGGCAGCGCGAGCACGTCCACCACCTCATCACCCGGCAAGTGCCCGCCTTTGAGCAGCACAGCGGGCGCGCCCAGCGCCAGCAAAGCGCGGGCAGCATCGTCCAATGCCTCGATGCCCGGGATGGCGCGGCCCAGTAGCAGCGCCGCTTCGTCGAGGTTGGGGGTCACCACGGTGGCCAGCGGGAACAGTTCACGCACCAGCACCTGTACGGTCTCGTCGGCCATCAAGCGGTCGCCGCTGGTGGCCACCATGACCGGGTCGAGCACCACATGCAGCAGTTGGTAGCGCCGCAGGGCATCGGCCACCACGGCCACCACTTCGGGCGAATGCAGCATGCCGATCTTCACGGCATCGACGCCAATGTCTTCCACCACGGCCTCGATCTGTGCGCGCAGCATCTCGGGCGGCACGCCGTGGATGGCGCGCACGCCCTGCGTGTTTTGCGCGGTGATGGCGGTAATGGCGGTCATGCCATAACAGCCCAGGGCGCTGAAGGTTTTCAGGTCGGCCTGGATACCGGCGCCACCGCCACTGTCTGACCCGGCAATGGAGAGCACGCGGGCGTAGCGGGGAGCCTGTGCAGAAAGGGGTGCTGTGTGCGTCATGGCGAAAATTATCCCGGAAACCCAAAGCGCCCCTGCCGTCACCCCCCACAACCCCGGGGAACCAACGCCAGATCCGAGGCCTGCGCATGCGCCACATCAAGCCAGGGGAATCGGCGTTGTGCTGTAATTGCCGCTTACGGACGAAACAGGGGTGTCCCGCTACCCAACGTGGCGCGGACTGAGAAACACCCTGGGGCTTTGCGCCCCGTTACCCGATCCAGATCATGCTGGCGTGGGGAGTTTCCAGTGCAGGCACCTGCCCGTTTTGTCCCCTGTAACACCGCAGACGGACAAACATGACGCTTTCCAACACCTCTTTCACCATTCTCGGCGCCGGTCTGCTGGGGCGCTTGCTGGCCGTATCACTTGCGCGCCAGGGCCACAGCGTGGCCATTTACGACAAAGGCGGCCCGCTGGGCGAGCATTCGGCTGCCCGCGTGGCCGGAGGCATGCTGGCCCCGCTGGCCGAATCGGCCATCGCCGAGCATGGCGTGGTACGCATGGGCCGCCACTCGCTCAGGCGCTGGCCCGAGCTGCTGGCACCGCTGGCGATGCCGGTGTACTTCCAGCAAGAGGGGACGCTGCTCGTATGGCACCGCCAGGACGCGCAAGAGGCCACCCGCATGCGCCAGCAACTCGAGAACACCCGCACCAGCGTCACCGAACTGCCTGCCATGCAGATGCTCGACAGCGAGGGTATGGCGCAGATTGAGCCCGCGCTCGCGCCGCGCTTTGCCCAGGGCATGTACCTGCCTGGCGAAGGCCAGCTCGATAACCGGCAACTGCTGGCTTCGCTGGCTGGCGAGATGGAGCACCTGGGTGTGCAATTGCACTGGAACACGCCGCGCGAACTGGGCTATTTTGGCGCAGACCACCCGGGCTGGCTGCTCGACTGCCGCGGCCTGGGCGCACGCGGTGACTGGCCCCAACTGCGCGGTGTGCGCGGCGAGGTGATCCGCCTGCACGCCCCCGAGGTCACGCTGCAGCGGCCCACACGGTTGCTGCACCCGCGCTACCCGGCCTATATCGCGCCCAAGGAAAACAATGTGTTCGTGATCGGCGCCACCGAGATCGAATCCGAAGACCTCTCGCCGGCCAGCGTGCGTTCCACGCTGGAATTACTGAGCGCTGCCTACGCCGTGCACCCGGGCTTTGCCGAGGCTCGCATTCTGGAACTGTCGGTGCAATGCCGCCCCGCACTGCCCGACAACCTGCCAGCCGTGCGCCAACTGGCGGCGCGCACGCTGCAGGTCAACGGCATGTACCGCCATGGCTACATGATTGCGCCTGCGATGCATGATGTGGTGCTGGATATCCTCGCAGGCGGCGCGTCGGCGCGGGCTGCTGAGTTCGATCTGTCGATGCAATTGCTCTGAAGCGCCACAACCATGCACGTTCTCATCAATCTCCAGCCCCACGAACTGCCCGAGGGCGCCAGCGTGGCCGACGCCCTGGCCGCCATGCAGGCAAAACCGCCCTACGCCGTGGCTGTCAACACTGTTTTTATACCCGCGCCCCAACACCCGCACCACCTGCTGCAAGCGGGTGACAAGGTCGAAGTGATCTCCCCCGTCACAGGGGGCTAAAACCATGAACACGACATCAACCGACGACGCCCTGGTCCTGTACGGCCAGCAGTTTTCCAGCCGCCTGCTGCTGGGCACATCCCGTTATCCCTCGCCGTCGGCACTCAAGGCCGCCGTGCAGAGGGCCCAGCCGGCCATGGTCACAGCCTCGCTGCGCCGCCAGGGCAGCAATCCGGCCGAAAGTGGCCAGGGTTTCTGGGAACTGCTGCGGGAGCTGGGCGTGCCGGTGCTGCCCAACACCGCCAACTGCCACAGCGTGCAAGAGGCCATCACCACGGCGCAAATGGCACGCGAGGTGTTCAACACCCCGTGGATCAAACTAGAGGTCATTGGCGACGACTACACCCTGCAGCCCGACACCCTGAACCTGGTGGCTGCTGCCGAGAAGCTGGTACGCGACGGCTTCTACGTACTGCCCTACTGCACCGAAGACCTCGTGCTGTGCCAGCGCCTGGTGGACGTGGGATGCCAGGCCATCATGCCCTGGGCTGCGCCCATCGGAACGGGACGCGGCCCCATGAACCCCTATGCCTTGCAGGTGCTGCGCGAACGCATCAACGTGCCCATGCTGATCGACGCGGGCCTGGGCCTGCCTTCGCACGCCTGCCAGGTGATGGAATGGGGCTTTGACGGCGTGCTGCTCAACACCGCCGTAGCCCTGGCGCAAGACCCGGTGGCCATGGCCGGCGCCTTTGCCGACGCTGTGCATGCCGGGCGCGCCGCCCGCCATGCAGGGGCCATGCAACCCCAGCAAGCCGCCCAGCCCAGCACCCCGGTGCTCGGCACCCCGTTCTGGCACCATGCGCCCGCATGACTGATAGCAACACCCTGGCGCAAGCCATTACTGCGGCCCACGCCACGAGCTTGACCGGTTTCCCGCCGCAGCCGGTGCCCGCACCCGCGAGTGACGCGCCGGTGTACCTGGGCGCGCTGCAGGCCTGCAGCGCACTGGGCTTCATCGCCCACGATGCGCAGGTGCTGGCCCATGCCTGGCAAGCGCGCTGGGAGCGTACCGGCAGCACCACACCCGAGATTTGGCCCACTGTGGCGCAAGATTTCGGGCTGCAGACGCGGCCGCACGCAACGCCTTTTGCCGTCTGCCCACAGCAGCTCGGCCTGTATGCCGTGCTGCCCGATGCCGCCTGGGTCGGCCGCATGGCCCGCGCAGGCGTGCCCACAGTGCAACTGCGCTTCAAATCGGATGACACCGCCGCCATTGCCCGCGAAGTGCTCGCCGCCGTGCAGGCCGTGCAAGGCACGGGGGCCCTGCTGTTCATCAACGACCACTGGCGCGAGGCGATGGCTGCCGGTGCCTATGGTGCGCACCTGGGCCAGGAAGATCTGGATGCGCTCAGTGCGGCGCAAGTGCAAGAACTGCGCCAAAGTGGCCTGCGCCTGGGCGTGAGCACGCACGGCTATGCGGAAATGCTGCGCGCCGATGCGGTGCAGCCGAGCTACATCGCCCTGGGCGCCGTGTTCCCCACCACACTTAAACGCATGGCGACCGCGCCACAAGGCGTGGCGCGGCTGCAAGCCTACGCGCGCCTGCTGCAGGACTACCCTACGGTGGCGATTGGTGGCATTGGAGCGGAACAGTTCGCGGGCATTCTGGCAACCGGCGTGGGCTCCATCGCCGTGGTGCGGGCGCTGGTGAATGCGCCAGACCCCGAAGCCACGGCAGCGCAACTTCTAAAGGCCATGCAAATTTCATAAAAAAAATGGCTCCAACGCTTTGTAGTCAAGCGCTGGAAGCTATATTTTCAATAGCATATCGCCGGAATAACCAAACCCGCCAGGCCGATCACTTCGGCTTCTGGACTTCTTCGAGTTCGAATCGCACTTCAAAGCGATCGCTGCTGGAACCAAACCCGACGGGCTGTCCCGGCTCTGGAGGCTTTGTAGGTGGCACGGCGGGCAGGTCGCTCTGGGTGATGGGGGGCAACGCCACGGGCCCGCCGGTCAACGTGTCGCTCAGGTCAAAGTCAATGGTCTCAACCCCCGCGGGGGCCTTGGTGGAGAGCAAAACATCGCCCCGGGTGGATTCCATGCTCAGCCAGTCCGGGTCGTATTCCAGCATGCTGTCCATCCCGTCGATCGGGTGCGCAGCCGCGTCGCGTTCCACGTCGGTCTTGGCAGCGTTGTCCTGCACGGGCTCATCCACCACGCTGACGACCGGGGTGGTGCGTTTACGCGGCGGCGGCGCCCCGCGTGCAGACGGCGGCGTGGTGCGGGCAATGGCGTTGAGCAGCAACAAATCGTCAAAGGCGGCCAGATCGAAGCGCTCAAGCACCGCATCGCCATGCCGAAACAGCAGGCTATCGAGCATTGGCAAAACCGACTCATCGCTCCAGATCGCCTCGATCTCAGCCAACACGTCGGCATAGGTCAACAAAGGGCGACCCGGCCGGTTGAAGGAGGAAAACTCGGGCACCAACGCATTGAAGTGGCGATGGAACTGCGCTCGCAGTTCATTGAAATCGTCCACCCGGCTGAGCGAGCGGTACAGGCGCAGCAACTCCAGGTAAGCAGAAGGCGCCGTGGTTTCGTTATCGGCGATGTATTTGCGCAGCACACCGATAGCCTGGATATGCTCACCCACCGACACAAAAAATTCGGCCTGCTGTTGCAGGTCAAACAGTTCTTCGGGGTTGATCAGCAACACGGGCTGCGGCGCGGGGTCGGGCTGCTTGTGCTGGCGCTCCGCGGTTGGCACAGCCACCGACAGGGGTGCAAGCCCAGAAATAGGAGACCGCGCACGCGCCACAGCCGCAGGGACCGGCGGCTGCGCTACCGGTGGGGGCTGCACGGGCTCGGGGGCTATGGCGTGTGGCACCGGCACAGGTGTTTCCGGCACTGGCCGGACCAGGGCGCCAGCCCAGGCATCCTGGGCCTGGCGGTGGGCGGCGCGCAAGCGCTGCGCCATCCACACGGCCCAAACCAGAATAGCCGCCAGCAAAGCCAGTAAGCCATACACGATGGTGGCTGAAAACCGTTCGGATTTTTCCAGTTCCAGGCGCTGCTGCACAGCGATGGCGGCGGCGCGCTCGCTGTCGGCCTGTGTTTTCGCACGGGACATTTCGGCATTGAGTGCCGCGGTGCGGGCACTCTCCTGCAGGATGTCCTCAGGCTGCATGTTCAGCACTTTCCACTGGGCCTGGGCCTGCTCGCGCTGCAGCGTGGTCGCGGGCACCTCGGGCAGCTGCAGCTCGGTCGTCAGCTGCAGGGGAGCCGGAGTTTCGAGCCAGTTTTCCAGGGGCTCCATCACCAGGCGCGAACGAGGGGCCAACGCCTCCTTCTCAGGGGCTTTCACCTTTGAAGCGGCCTTTGGTAGGGGCCGGGACGGCCTGGTCGGTGCCAGTGCGGCAGCGCTCTTCGAAGGCGCCGGTGCTTGCGCGGCCTGTGGCCTGCGGGGCAGAGGTACCACTGGGCCATTATTCTCGGATGTTTTACCTGAACGGCTGCCCGTACCCGCGCCCAAACCCGTCGGAGCGGTTGCGTCGCTGACGTCCTCAGGCATCTCCACCCGGGGAATCACGATGGGTCGGGTGCCCGCTGTCATGCTGGCGGGCGGGTCTGCCAGGAAGGTGTAAGTGCGGGATGTCTTGCCATTGCAGCCGGCCAGCAAAGTGACCGTGAGCACGGGCTCGTCGACGATGGCAGAAGATTGCACACGCACCATAGAAGCACGGCCCTGCACTTCGGGCAGCGGCGTGACGCGAACCCTACCGCGCGAAACCGGAACGGCGCCCGACAGTATTTCGGCGGTGATACAAGCCTGCGCCACGGTTTGGCCGGGATCGGGCTGCACTTCAAAGGCCAGGTCCACCGAACGCCCCAGCAACACAGCGCCTCTGGAAGGCCCTAAAGCCAAGGCCGCGGCAGCCCCTGCAAAAGAGCCTAAAGTTAGCGCCAAAAGTGCGTTACGAAAATTCACATTTTTTCTCAAAATATGTGTCGAATTCTTGCACAAAACCTATCAACAAGGCCATGGTCATAATTACGCTATGAAAATTCAATTTCCAGTAGTGGGTGTGGTGGGTGCTGGTGCCATGGGCCGGGGCATTGCGCAAATGATGGCCCAGGCAGGGAGCCAGGTGCGTTTACTGGACACACAGCCTGGCATGGCGCAGCGCGCGCACGATGCCATTCTGGAACAGTGGCACAAACAGGTCACCAAAAACCGCATGGACGCAGACCAGCGTGACGCTTGCGCCGCGCGCCTGCAGACGGCCCATGCGCTGGCCGACCTTGCCGACTGCGACCTGGTCGTCGAAGCCATCGTGGAAAGCCTGGACGCCAAGCAAGCCCTGCTGCGTGAACTGGAGACCGTTTTGCGGCCAGAGGCAGCGCTCGCCAGCAACACCTCGTCGCTGTCGGTCACGGCCATCGCTGCGGCGTTGCAAAACCCCCGGCGCATGGCAGGGCTGCACTTCTTCAACCCCGTTCCCCTGATGAAGCTGGTGGAAGTCGTGGCTGGCCTGCGGACCGACCCCGCCCTGTGCACCGCCCTGGCCGCGCAAGTAGCCCAGATGGGACACACCGCAGTGCAGGCCCAGGACAGTCCGGGGTTCATCGTCAACCATGCGGGCCGCGGCTACACCACCGAGGCCTTGCGCATCGTGGACGAAGGCGTGGCCGATTTCGCCACGGTCGACCGCATCCTGCGCGACCAGGCGGGCTTCAAGCTCGGGCCTTTCGAACTGATGGACCTGACGGGGCTGGACGTATCGCACCCGGTCATGGAATCCATCTACCACCAGTACCACGAAGAACCGCGCTACCGCCCCAGCGTGGTCACGGCGCAGCGCCTGGCAGGTGGCCTGCTGGGCCGCAAAACAGGAGAAGGCTTTTACCGCTATACCGACGGCGTAGCCCAGGCAACCCCCGAAGCTCCAGTGCCCGTGGTGGACAGCATGCCCCCCGTGTGGGTATCGCCCCGGGCGGCACGCCGCACGGAGATCTACCAGATGCTCAAGAACCTGGGCGCCGACATCGAGACCGGCGCGGCGCCTTCAGCCAGCGCCATCATTCTGGTGGCGCCCTTGGGCTTTGACATCACGACCGTGGCCGTGGTGGAGCGTCTGGACCCGGCACGTACCATCGGCATCGACATGCTGATCGAAGAAAATGCCACCCGCCGCCGCGTACTGGCCACGAACCCCGTGACGCGCGTGGACATCCGCAATGCTGCCCACGCCCTGATGGCACGCGACGGCAAGGCCGTCAGCGTGGTGCGCGACAGCGGGGGCTTTGTCACCCAGCGGGTGGTGGCCACCATTGTCAATATTGCCAGCGACATTTGCCAGCAGCGCATCTGCAGCCCGCGCGACCTGGAAACCGCCGTCACCCTGGGGCTGGGCTACCCCCTTGGGCCCCTGGCCATGGGTGACCGCTGGGGACCCACCAATATCCTGGAAGTACTGTTCAACATGCAGACCGTTTATGGCGACCCCCGCTACCGCCCCAGCCCCTGGCTGCGCCGCCGTGGCGCCATTGGCCTGAGCCTGCAGCACGAGGAAGAGTAAGGTCAGCCGCGTTCTGCCGCCCCCCTTTATCCAACGGAATCGCACCTACATGCCCGCAGAACTTCGCAGCACCAGCCACGGCCAGACCCTGGTTCTGACCATCAGCAACCCCGATCTGCGCAACGCCCTCGACCCCGCCATCTACGCAGCAGGCACCGAAGCACTCAATGGCGCCGAACGCAACGCCGAGGTGCGCAGCGTGGTCATCACGGGGGCCGGCGGCATGTTCAGCGCCGGCGGCAACCTGCAGCGTTTGCAGGCCAACCGCAGCCTGGGCACTGAGGTGCAATCAGAAAGCATCGAGGCGCTGCACAACTGGATCGAGACCATCCGCGCCTACCCCAAACCGGTGGTGGCCGCCATCGAAGGGGCCGCAGCCGGTGCCGGGTTCTCGCTGGCCCTGGCATGCGACCTGATCGTGGCCGCGCGCAATGCGGTGTTTGCCATGTCGTACAGCCAGGTAGGCCTCTCGCCCGATGGCGGCGCCAGCTGGAGCCTGGCCCACACCCTGCCCCGCCCCCTGGCCGTCGAACTACTGATGTGTGGCGAGCGCACCAGCGCCGAGCGCCTGCACGTTCTGGGCCTGGTCAACCGCCTGGCCGACCCCGGCGGCACACTGGCCGCCGCACTGGAACTGGCCCAGACGCTGAACGAACGTGCCCCCAATGCACTGGCCAGCATCAAAGAACTGCTGGACGAAGCGGGCCAGCACACGCTCAATACCCACCTCCATCTGGAGCACCAGCATTTTGTGCGCAACCTGCACCATGCCAACGCGGGTGAAGGCATCAGCGCCTTCCTGGAAAAACGCAAACCGCAGTACCGCTGATCGGGCGTATGGCGCGCAGCGCCTGCAACGCTATTGATTGAGTAGCTACTACCGCTTTACCCACAAGCGTTAGAGCCACTTTTCATTCAAACAATTCAGGCACGCCGTAGCAGCTATGGGGGCGCTGCGTGCCGCTGTGCACCTGCGCGCCTGGCCCGCATCCAGACACGCAGGTGACAACCCCCATGTCCGCTGGCCGTCCCTGACGCGACAATGACCGCGTACCTAGTCACCCAAAAGACAGCCCATGGACGACCCTATTCTTACTATCGAAGAACGTGAAGCGATCAACTCCGGTCGCTGGTTCTCATCTCTTTCACCTTCACTTCGACACGACATACTGCGATGCGCTTACGTCAAACGCTTCAAGGATGGTGGCCTCATCGCTGCCCGCGGCGACCCGCCCGAGGAGTGGATCGCCTGCGCCAAGGGCGCGGTGCGCGTGAGCTCAACCTCCATCTCGGGCAAGCAGATCACGCTGACTTACGTGGAGCCGGGCATCTGGTTTGGCGACGTGGCCATCTTCGACGGAGACCGGCGCACGCACGATGCCTACGCACATGGCGAGACCACCATCCTGTGCGTAGCCAAGGCCGATTTCAAGAAAGTTCTGGCCATGCATGTGGAGTTGTACGAAGCGATGCTGCGCCTGCATGCCCGGCGCATTCGCCAGCTCTACGGCTTGGTGGAGGACCTCAACACCCTGCCGCTGCGCGCACGGCTGGCCAAGCAGTTGCTGCACCTGGTGCGCAGTTACGGCATCCCCAGCCTTTCGCATGGCAACGAGATGCGCATCGGCCTGCAACTGGCACAAGAAGAGCTGGCCCAGCTGCTGGGCGCTTCGCGTCAGCGCGTCAACCAGGAACTCAAGGCACTTGAACGTGAAGACATCATCCGCATCGAACCCGGCGGGCTGGTCGTGCGCGACCGCGACGCCCTGATGGACATCACCGAACTCGACAACTGACCCCCACCCATGAGCAATTTCGACCACTTCATCGGCACCCGTGCCGTCTCCGATCAGCACGCATTCGATACAGCCACCCTCAGCAGCTGGCTGGAGCAGCACCTGGAAGGCTTCGCTGGCCCCCTGAGCGTCGAAATGTTCAAGGGCGGGCAATCCAACCCTACCTACAAGCTCATCACGCCCAGCAAGAGCTACGTGATGCGCGCCAAACCCGGCCCCGTGGCCAAATTGCTGCCGTCGGCCCACGCCATTGAACGTGAATTCGCAGTGATGAGTGGCTTGCAAGGCACCGATGTGCCCGTGCCGCACATGCATGTGCTGTGCGAAGACGAATCCATCATCGGGCGCGCCTTCTACATCATGGAGTTCATGCAAGGCCGCGTGCTCTGGGACCAGGCTCTGCCCGGCATGAATCCCGAGGAAC
Source organism: Simplicispira piscis (assembly GCF_054783455.1). Lineage (NCBI taxonomy): Bacteria > Pseudomonadati > Pseudomonadota > Betaproteobacteria > Burkholderiales > Comamonadaceae > Simplicispira > Simplicispira piscis. The sequence continues at coordinate 84,597 of NZ_BAAGQN010000017.1, read as the reverse complement.
GCACAGCCATCTACAACGAATCGAATCGGGTTATCTCCGCCCTGCACACGGTCCCGTTTGCCGAACGAGGCCTGGCCGGTTACGGCAAGCCTGGAAACTACTTCGAACGCCAGATCGGCCGCTGGAGCAAGCAGTACATGGCCTCGATCACACAGCCCATCGAAGAGATGGACCGACTCATGGCCTGGCTGCCCGCCCACATGCCTGCCGGTGCACGCGACGAGAACCGCGTCTCCATCGTGCATGGCGACTTCCGGCTGGACAACCTGATGTTCCACCCCACCGAACCGCGCGTCATTGCCGTACTGGACTGGGAACTGTCTACGCTCGGCCACCCGCTGGCCGACTTCAGCTACCACTGCATGGCCTGGCATATCCCGCCGGGCATGTTCCGGGGTATTGGCGGGCTGGATTTGGCGGCGCTGGGCATTCCATCCGAAGCCGAATACATCCGCAAATACTGCGAGCGCACCGGCCTGGCCACCCCCGAGGAATTGGCCGCCGACTGGAACTTCTACATGGCCTACAACCTTTTCCGCCTGGCCGCCATCCTGCAAGGCATTGCCAAGCGCGTCGAAGCCGGCACGGCATCGAGCGCCCAGGCCAAGGCCTCGGGCGAAGGCGCCCGCCCCCTGGCCCAGATGGCCTGGTCTTTCGCCCAGCGCGGTTAAGCACCGCCAATACCCCCGTTTTTCAAGGAGAACCCATGGACTTCGATTACTCGCCCAAAACCAAGGAACTGCAGAAGAAACTGCTCCAGTTCATGGACGACCACATCTACCCGGCTGAAAGCCAGTACGCCGCCGAGCTGGCCGCCAACACGGCGATCGGTAAGCGCTGGACGCCGCTACAGACCGTCGAAAACCTCAAGGCCAAAGCCCAGGCTGCTGGACTGTGGAACCTGTTCATGCCTGTGGATACGGCCGAGGCCTCGGGCTACCACGGCGCTGGCCTGACCAACGCTGAATACGCCCCGCTGGCCGAAATCATGGGCCGCGTGCTCTGGTCCAGCGAAGTCTTCAACTGCTCCGCGCCCGACACCGGCAACATGGAGACCATTGCGCGCTACGGCTCCGACGGTATCAAGGCCACCTGGCTCAAACCCCTGCTCGAAGGCAAGTTCCGCTCAGCCTTCGCCATGACCGAGCCCGATGTGGCATCGAGCGACGCCACCAACATCGAAACACGCATCGAGCGCCAGGGCGACGAATACGTCATCAATGGTCGCAAGTGGTGGACCTCCGGTGCGATGGATCCGCGCTGCAAGGTGCTTATCACCATGGGCAAGACAGACCCCGAAGCGCCCCGCCATTCGCAACAAAGCATGATCGTGGTACCCGCCGACACGCCCGGCGTGAAGGTGGTACGTGCGCTCAACGTGTTCGGCTACGACGATGCACCCCACGGCCACGCCGAAGTACTGTTCGAGAACGTGCGCGTGCCCGTCTCTAACATTTTGCTGGGCGAAGGCCGTGGTTTCGAGATCGCCCAGGGGCGCCTTGGCCCCGGACGCATCCACCACTGCATGCGCCTGATCGGCCTGGCCGAGCGCGCGCTGGAACTCATGTGCAAGCGCTCCATGAGCCGCGTGGCTTTTGGAAAAACGGTGGCCCAGCAAGGCGTGACACAAGAGCGCATTGCCGAAGCACGTTGCAAGATCGACATGGCGCGCCTGCTCACGCTCAAGGCGGCCTGGATCATGGACATGGCCGGCAACAAGGTCGCCAAAACCGAAATCGCCATGATCAAGGTGGTCGCTCCCAGCATGGCCTGTGAGGTGATCGACTGGGCTTTGCAGGCCCACGGTGGCGGTGGCGTCAGCGATGACTTCCCCTTGGCTTTCTCGTATGCCCAGGCGCGCACCCTGCGCTTTGCCGATGGCCCGGACGAAGTGCACCGCGCCTCCATTGCCAAAATGGAACTGGGCAAGTACGCACCGCCCAAGGCGCACTAAGGCGATGCTGAATAAGTCACCGCGATGATGCGCGCCGTGCATCGGGATGGGATGCAAGGCGCAAACCGCAGCCATAGCCGCAGCTATGGCGAGGATTTGCAACGCTGCAGACCGCCCGAGGTACGGATGCACAGCGCGTGAGGGACTTGTTCAGCATTGCCCTAAATTTGCAGAAACCTGCCGCCCTCACCCGGGCGGCAGCGTGGCGGGCCCCGAGTCAGACGCAGGCGGCAGCTTCTGCGCCGCCACGGTAGCTGCGGCCATCAACAGGGTGGTAGCGTATTCGAGGTCGGGAAGGTAGCAGTCCATGGTCTGCATCCGCAGCGATAACTGGCCACCCGACAGCATCAGCACAAGGGGCAACGCCGCCTGTTCTGCACTGCGGCTCCCAAGAAGATGTGACACCACGGCTGCATTAATCCAACGGCGCGCCTGCTCTTTGCGGTCGCCCACCACGGCAAAAAGCCGTATGAAAGAAGGCGGCAGTTCAGGCCACTGCACTTCCTCGTACATGGCAAGCCAGCGCATTTCTTGGGGCAGGCTTTCGTCCACAGCGGTCTGCAGGGTTTCCGTAATGGCGCCATAAACGCGCCCCTCCAAAACCTCTTTCAGCGTGCGACTGATCACCATGACACTGGCATCAGGGGTTGCATGCGGGTCGGTTCTGGCACGCAACTCCGTACCCTTCAGATAGTCGCGTGTAGGCGATCCGCTTTCCAGCAGCCAAGGTTGCCCCACCACCGTACCGCTCAGCTGAAACCGTGCCGGTTCACCCTGAAAATCGAAAGACCAACGCTGCGCAGCAGCCCAGAGCGCAAGCTGCGCAGGCGTTGCAATGCCCTGGATATGGACAGGCTCCTGGCTGCGTGCAAAGACGGAACGAAGTCGTTCAAACATGGCAGGTTTGCGGTATGGACAGTGCATTCCATTAAACGCCAAATTGACCCTGAATGCACCCTGCTGCCCGCTTGGCAAAATAGCCGCACCTACCCCAGATGCATGCTGCTGCCAGTGACGCGAAAATCAAGTGTCGGTGCCCCGGCATCAAAAGGCATGCCCAGGGCCAACCGTCCCTCACCATGGAGCAAGCAGGCACTGCGACGCAAAGGAACGGCAGTGTCACTGTTCGCAAACTGAACCCATGTGCCAAAACTGCTGACATCGGTCAGTGCGAAGGCGCCATTCGTCCAGTCGATGCGGGCGTGCATACGAGAAACACGGGGGTCTGCAATGCTGACCTGCGCCGCACTGGAGCGGCCAATGTGCAAGGGCATATCCTCCGACGAAAACAAAAGTGTCTCGCCTTTCCATGCCAACTCGATCGAACCCGGCAACGAGTCCAAAGGCGCAACATTGCTGTGAAGACCCGCTTGCATGGTCAGCTGCTCCGGCGAATCCTGTTCTCGCCATTCGGCTTGGTAGATGAGTTGTGCCTCGGTCTTGCCGCGTATCTCAAAAACGCCCAGCTTACGAAAGCGCACATGCGGAACCACCCCAGCATCCACAGCCGTGACATCATTGGTCCAGATTTCGCCTGGTCCCGCGCGCTCGCACAGCCGGGATGCCACGTTGACGGCATCGCCATAGGCATCACCGTCGACTTCCAAAACCTCTCCGCAGGCAACGCCTACGTGCATTTCCATGCGCAATACTTCGGGCCAGCGCTGGAGATGAATCTGGTGGCTGCGCTGCAGTTCGCCGGCAGCCGCTACTGCCTGGTTGGCGCTGGCAAAGATGCCCAACACGCCATCCCCCAGCATTTTGACCACACGCCCCTGGTGCGCCTGCATGACTTCGGCGATCCATTGCGTCAGACGCATGACCGTCTTGGCCGCGCGCTCGTTGCCCATCGTTTCGTAGAGCGAGGTGCTCCCGGAGAGGTCGGCAAAGACCACCGTCGAGATTGAACTCATGGAGGCAAAGACACAGTGGTTGTCATCGTCAGCAGTTTAGATCAAGTGATGACATCACGCAGAACCCTCTGCGCGCCCCACTTCTTCAAGGGACCGCCGCTGCTCCTCGCTCGTTGGCCTCAAGCCATGCCGCAGCGCCGCGCCCGGCATGAAACCCTGTTGCCAGACTCGCCGTCAACAGATAGCCTCCAGTGGGGGCTTCCCAATCGAGCATTTCCCCTGCACAGAAGACACCTGGACGACCAAGAGCCATAAGCTGGTCATCCAATCCTTCGAAAGCCACGCCGCCAGCGGTGCTGATGGCCTCGTCCAATGGCCGGGGCGCCACCACGGTAATGGGCAAGGCCTTGATAGCCTGCGCCAAAGCTACCGGGTCGTTCATCTGCGCCTTGTCCAGTTGCTCATGAAGAATGGCCATCTTGATGCCATCAAGGCCCAGGCGACTTTTGAGATGACTGGTCAAAGAACGCGATCCACGGGGGTGGCACACCTCCGTCAGCACGCGCTCGAGCGAGTGATCGGGCAGCAGATCCAGCTGGAACGTAGCACTGCCGTGGGCCTCGATCTCATCACGCAACAATGCCGACACCGCGTAGACCAGACTACCCTCCACGCCGGTCACTGTGGCAACAAACTCGCCTCTGCGCGAAAAACTGCGGCCATCGCGGCTGCTAAAGGTAATGGCGACCGATTTGAAAGGCTGGCCTGCATGGCGCTGCGCGAAATGTGGCGACCAGCCCGTCTGCACTGCTGGCGGTTGACCCATTAGTTCCTGCAGAAATTCACGCCGCGTCTCTCCGGCCAAAGCCACCCGACTTGGGACATCAAAACCACAGTTGGCAGGCCGCAACCGCGCCACCGGCATACCGCAAGATTCCAGCACCGGCACCCAAGCGCCGTCAGACCCCAGTCTGCCCCAGCTAGCGCCGCCAAGGGCCAAAACCACCGCCTTTGCCTGCACGAACAGCGTACCCGTCGGCGACACCAGCCGCAAAGCGCCGTCTTCTGCCCAGCCACACCACCGGTGGCGCATATGAAATTGCACGCCCATGGTCCGCAAACGGTGCAGCCAGGCGCGAAGCAGAGGAGCAGCCTTCAAGTCGGCAGGAAAGATCCGGCCAGACGTGCCGATAAAGGTGTCCACACCCAGTGCTTTTGCCCAGCCACGCAACTCTTCAGGGCCAAACTCTTTGAGCAAAGGCAACAACTGCGGTGCGCGCCCCCCAAAACGGGAAATAAAGATATCGAACGGTTCAGAATGCGTCAGATTAAGCCCGCCCTTGCCGGCCAGCAAAAATTTTCGTCCCACCGACGGCATGGCGTCAAACAGGTGCACAGCATTGCCAGCGCGGGCCAACTCCTCTGCGGCCATCAAGCCCGCGGGCCCGCCGCCCACCACGGCTACATCACATACGCGCTGTGGCGGAACAGATATCAACTCAGTCATATTGGATAAGGTTCATGCCGACATGCGGCGATTGGAGGCTGGTGAAATGAGGCGGCTGCTGTCGATGGTGCCCACGGAACACAACGGGTATTTCGTTCATCGATTTTTGCTATGACAGTCATAGCGCCGCGTCGCCTTGTCGACGACAGGGGCGCCCTTGTTTCTGTCACAATAAAAGAACTTTATACGTACCGGTACACCACCAACAAGGAAAGCGCATGGCCAGCGAACTCATCAAACATCTTTCTGACGCCAGCTTCGAGGCTGATGTACTGAAATCCGGTACACCGGTCCTGGTCGATTACTGGGCAGAATGGTGCGGCCCCTGCAAGATGATTGCCCCCATTCTCGACGAAGTGGCAGGCGCCTACCAAGGCAAGCTGCAAGTTGCCAAAATGAATGTCGACGAAAACCGCGAAGTTCCGGCCAAGTTCGGTATCCGCGGCATCCCCACGCTGATGATTTTCAAGGATGGCCAGTTGGCCGCGACCAAGGTCGGCGCGATGAGCAAGGCACAACTGACCGCATTCATCGACCAGCAATTGGCCTGATTCGAGAAAACCGCTGGCTTTGCAGCCAGCGGTTATTGGGGCCACAGGCAACACAGGCCAGTGGCCCAGGACGACATTTATCGCCCCACCCGATTCAGTGCCCACAAAGCCTCTGCATTTTTTCCTGTCATAATTCCCACAGATCACCGGACTGCATGCATTGGCAGCCGGATCAAGATCCCAGGCAAGCTGGGTCTGCAAACAGCAGCCCACCCGGCACCAGCCCCCCTCTCCCAAGATTCATACCAGCTCCGCCAAGGAGTCAATCCATGCACTTAAACGAACTCAAGGCACTGCACGTGTCTGAAGTCCTCAAGCAGGCTGAAGAGCTTGAAATCGAAAACGGCGGCCGCATGCGCAAGCAGGAGTTGATGTTTGCGATCATCAAGAAACGCGCCAAGACCGGGGAACAAATCATCGCCGATGGCGTGCTGGAAATCCTACCTGACGGTTTTGGCTTCTTGCGCAGCCCGGACACAAGCTTCACGGCCAGCACGGACGACATTTACATCAGCCCGAGCCAGGTGCGTCGCTTTAACCTGCACACCGGCGACATGATCGAAGGTGAAGTGCGCACACCCAAAGACGGTGAACGTTACTTCGCCCTCAACAAGCTCGACTCCGTCAACGGTGGCCCGCCTGAGCAGAACAAACACAAGGTCATGTTTGAAAACCTGACGCCACTGTTCCCCAAGGAACAGATGCGCCTGGAGCGCGACGTCAAGAGCGAAGAAAATATCACCGGCCGCATCATCGACATCATTGCGCCCATCGGCCGGGGCCAGCGCGCACTGATTGTGGCACCGCCCAAAAGCGGCAAGACGGTGATGATGCAGCACATTGCCCACGCCATTACCGCCAACAACCCCGATGTGCACCTGATGGTGCTACTGGTGGACGAGCGCCCTGAAGAAGTGACGGAAATGCAGCGCACGGTGAAAGGTGAAATCATCGCCTCCACCTTTGACGAGCCCGCCGCACGCCACGTGCACGTGGCCGAAATGGTGATCGAGCGGGCCAAACGCCTGGTCGAGCTCAAGATGGACGTGGTGATTCTGCTGGACTCGATCACTCGCTTGGCCCGCGCCTACAACAACGTTGTGCCGTCGAGCGGCAAGGTGCTGTCGGGGGGGGTGGATGCTGCTGCTCTGCAACGCCCCAAGCGCTTCTTCGGAGCAGCCCGTAAGGTCGAAGAAGGCGGCTCGCTCACCATCATCGCCACCGCGCTGGTCGACACCGGCAGCCGCATGGACGAAGTGATTTTTGAAGAATTCAAGGGCACCGGCAACTGCGAAATCCACCTGAACCGACGCCTGTACGAAAAGCGCGTGTTTCCCGCCATCGAACTCAACAAGAGCGGCACGCGCCGCGAAGAGTTGCTGCTGGCACCCGAGATTCTGCAGAAAACCCGCATCCTGCGCCAATTCATGTACAACATGGATGAAATCGAATCGATGGAGCTCATGATCAAAAACATGAAGGCAACCAAGAGCAACGTCGAGTTTTTCGACATGATGCGGCGCGGTGGCTGATCGCCCCATTCATGCGATAATCCAGGGCTTTTCGCGAAAAGTGCTGTGGCAAATAGGTGCTGCAGTGGCTGCCGCAGTTGATACACATACAAGGATTCGCCATGAAAGAAGGCATTCACCCAAACTACCGCGAAGTTTGCTTCCAGGACATGTCCAACGGCTTCAAGTTTGTCACGCGCTCGTGCGTGAACGCCAAGGAAATGGTCAAGATGGAAGACGGACGCGAACTGCCGCTGTTCAAGCTTGATACCACCAGCGAATCGCACCCCTTCTACACCGGCACGCAAAAATCGGTGGACAATATGGGTGGCCGTGTGGAACGCTTCCGCAACCGCTTCGGCAAGACCACGGCGAAGTAATTCTCGCCAATCCGCCAAAGGGCAGCCCGGGCAACCGCGCTGCCTTTTTCTTTGCATTTCCGGGATACTTGCGATCATCCCGCCTGGACACCTCTGCCCGCAAGCGCTGTCTTTACGCTATCGCAGGTTTTTAAAAACGGCACACCCTCTTCCTCTTTTGCAGCGTGAACCAGCCCACTCCCGCCATCGTTCCCCAGAGTGCCGTGCGTCGCTTGCCCCGTTGGGCTCTCTTGCTGCTGTGTCTGGCTTACATCGTGCCGGGTTTTCTGGGGCGGGACCCATGGCGTGGCGCCGACATGACCGCTTTAGGTTACATGATCGAACTGGCGCAAGGGCATACGCCATGGCTGTCTCCCCTGCTGGGCGATCTACCGCCTGAGACAGATGGCCTGCTCCCATACTGGCTCGGTGCATGGGCTATTCAATTTACATCGCCCTGGCTGGCGCCTGAATGGGCCGTCCGCATTCCATTTGTTCTGCTGCTCGCGTTAACCCTTCAGGCCACTTGGTATGGCATTCATGAACTGGCGCGCAGCCCAGGGGCGCAACCTGTCGCATTTGCCTTTGGTGGCGAGGCCGACCCCGCAGACTATGCCCGCGCCATGGCCGATGGCGGCCTGCTGGCCCTACTGGCCTGCCTGGGGTTGGCCCAGCCTTCCCACGAAACCACTTCGTATCTTGTACAGTTGTGCTGCACCTCCCTGCTCTTCTATGGACTGGCTGCGGCGCCTCATAGAACCTTCGGACCACTCCTGGCCCTGATAGTGGGGCTGCCTGGGCTGGTGCTCAGTGGTGCTCCTGCACTGGCCTTGCTCTACGGCCTGGGCGGCAGCATGATGTGCGTTTGCGACCCGAACAACGCAGGCACATCCCATGTACGTGCCCGGTTCTTGGCTCTGGGTATTTCCCTGCTGGCGGTGGCCGTGACCGTTCTAGCCTGGCAACTGGACCTGTGGCGCTGGCGGATTGTTTGGCCCCAAGCCGATACGAAGGACTGGCCCAGCCTGGGACGCCTTCTGGTGTGGTTTACCTGGCCCGCATGGCCTTTGGCTTTGTGGACCCTCTGGCGCTGGCGCAAGCAAATCTGGAACCGGCAATTGCACCGTCATCTGATGCTACCTTTGTGGTTTGTATTGATCTCGATGGGCGCCAGCCTGTGCACTCAGCCGGCCGACCGTGCCCTGCTGCTGGGTCTACCCGCGTTGGCGGCTTTGGCGGCTTTTGCCCTGCCTACCTTGCGCCGCAGCGTGGCCGCATTGATCGACTGGTTCACGCTGCTGTTCTTCTCCGTGTCCGCCATCGCCATCTGGGTGGTTTGGGTCTCTACACAGACCGGCATTCCCGCCAAGCCTGCCGCCAACGTCGCCAAACTGGCGCGCGGGTTCGAGCCCGAGTTCTCATTTCTGGCATTTGCCGTAGCGTTGGCTGCCACCGCGGCGTGGTGCGCTCTGGTAGGGTGGCGTACAGGCCGGGATCGCAAACCAATCTGGAAAAGTTTGGTGCTTCCTGCCTCCGGCGCCACGCTCAGCTGGCTGCTGCTGATGACACTCTGGCTTCCTATGCTCAACTACGCCCGCAGCGATGCCCCACAGATGCATGCCATTGTGTCGGCGGCCCACCAACCGCCCTGCATGCACATGTTCGGCCTGGGCCGCAGCCAGATTGCAGCCTTGCAATTTCATGGCCAGCTACGGTTGACCCCCCTCGCCAGCCCCCCCAGCTGCCCATGGCTGGTGTGGGCTCAGCAAATAGATGCTACGGACTTGCCCATGGGCCCGCCATGGATGCCTGACTTGAACGGCTGGACACTCAACACCACACAAGGACGCCCCACCGACCGCAACGACGCCTTGCTGCTGTACCGGTACAGCGCACCTTAAGCGCTTGTGGGTGGAATGAGTGTGACAACAATATCGGAACGATCGGCGATTACTCGCCATGCACTGACTGTGTTGGCGGGTCAGCTCGCCGTCATGGCCTTTGGCGTCACGGACACCATTGTGGCCGGCCGACATGCCGAGGCCTCACTGGCCGCTCTGTCGATTGGTTCAGCCATCTTCATCAGTGTTTACGTGGCGCTCATGGGGTTGCTGCAGGCGCTCCTGCCGGTCTGGGCGGAACAGCGCGGCGCTCAGAATCCGGCAGACATTGGCCGTACATTCCGCCAAGCACTTTACCTGTGCGCTGCCACCTGTCTGCTGGGCATGGCCGCTCTGCTGTTCCCAGATGCCGTCCTTGAATGGACCGATGTACCCACAGCGCTGCGTGCACCGGTTTCCCAATACCTGGGCGTTCTGGCACTGGCTTTACCACCGGCCTTGCTGTTTCGGCTGTACAGCACCCTCAACCAGGCATTGGGCCATCCCCAACTGGTGACGTGGCTGCAGGTGGCCGCGCTTTTCGTCAAGATCCCCCTGTCCATCTGGTTCACTTTTGGCGGCGCCGGCCTGCCTGCCATGGGGGTTGTGGGGTGCGCCTGGGCCACACTGGTGGTGAACTGCACCCTGCTCGGCTTGGGGCTGTACCTGCTGCGCACCCAGGACATCTACACACCATTGCGCCTGTGGCGATCCATGGAGCGCCCTGACTGGACGCAGCTGGGCGCTTTTGCCAGGCTGGGCGTCCCCGCCGCCCTGGCCATCACGGTGGAGGTTACTTCGTACACGCTGATGGCGCTTTTCATCGCGCGGCAGGGCACCCTGGCGACCGCCGGACACCAGATTGCAGCCAATCTGGCTGCCGTGCTGTACATGGTTCCGCTCTCCTTTGCCATTGCCACCAGCGCACGGGTAAGCTTCTGGCGCGGCGCCGGCAACGATGCGTTGGCCCGCCATGCCGTCTGGATGGGCTTTTGGCTCTCAGCGCTTACCAGTATTGCGCTATCAGCTATATTATTTATAGCAAAAGAATCTCTGGCTCGTGTGTACAGCAATGACGCTGACGTCATCCTGCTGACGTCAGCACTGCTGGTCTGGGTCGCTGTCTACCATTTGTTCGATGCGGTCCAGACGCTGTGTGTGTTCGTGCTGCGCTGCTACCGCATCACCCTTGCGCCCCTTGTGGTGTATGGCTGCATGCTGTGGGGTATGGGCTTAGGGGGCGGTTATGTGCTGGCCTACCAGGGCATGGGCAGCCTACCCGCGCTGCAGTCCCCTGCGCCGTTCTGGGCGGCGAGCGCAGCGGCGCTGGCCGTGACCGCGGCTGCCTTCGCATGGATGCTCCAACGCGCACTCAATGCGTCTCTGCATCCTGCTCCAGCGTTACATGGCGCAGCCTGTTCGCAGGGAAAACAACACTGAACGTCGAGCCCTGTCCCAGCACACTCGCAATGTGCAGCTCAGCGCCATGGCGCTGCAGCACATGCTTGACGATGGCCAACCCCAAGCCTGTGCCCCCCGTTTCGCGCGAGCGGCTGCGGTCAATGCGGTAGAAGCGCTCGGTCAACCGGGGAATGTGCTCTGGAGCAATGCCAGGGCCGGTATCCTGCACCGAAAAAACACCACGGCCATCGGCAAGTGTCTTCCACTGCACTGCTATACGCCCCCCGGCCGGGGTATAGCGCACGGCATTGCCCACCAGATTGGACAGAGCGCTTTGCAACTCCTTCATGCTGCCGGCAATGTCGAGCGCCTCGGCCCCTGCGGCGGGCTCCGGAAACGTCCATTCATGCGGACGCGCCTGGCCACGGATCAACAGGTTCGAAAGTGCCCGTCCCTCCTCCTCGCAGCGCAGCAACAAGGTCTGCACGGGATGCCACTCGCGCATCCCCGGCAAAGGGCTGCCTTCCAGACGAGAGAGCGCCAGCAGATCCTGCACTACGCTGTGCATGCGCGTGGCCTGCTGTGCCATCAATTCCAGATACCGCTCGCGTTCATCGGCCGAAATCGGTAGCGTCTGCAAGGTTTCCACAAAACCCATCAATACCGTCAAAGGCGTACGGATTTCGTGCGACACATTGGCGACGAAATCTCGCCGCATGGCGTCGGCCTGCTCCAGTGCCGTGATATCCCGTGAGAGCAGCAAACTGCGGCCATCGCCATAGGGATGCAATTGCACGGCAATCCGTACCGGCCGGGACGGCGTGCTCTCGCGCCCCTCCAGCACCACACTTGCAGAATAGTCCTGGGCAGCAAAATAGGCATTGAACTCCGGGTCGCGCACCAGGTTTCGGATGGACTGGAGCGCATCGCGTTGCGCATCGAACCCGAAATGTGCCGCGGCCATGGCATTGCACCACTCAATGCGGCCGACTTTGTCCAGCAGCACAACGCCGTTGGGCGACGCCTGCAAGGCAGCCAATATGTCCTCCAGCCGGCTCTGGCTCTCCTGGGCCTGTGATTCCTGCTTGCGCACCAGGCGCCGGGTGCGCTCCACTGCCTCACCCCACATGCCCCGCATCGCAGGTGCCTTGACCATTTCACCCGTGCGCATCCAGCCCAGCACTCGGGCACCGCGCCACAAATCCAGAAAAAACCAGATCCATGCCGCAACCGCAGCCCCTGACGCGGCCCCCCAGGCGCCAGCTTGCCACCACCCCAGACCCATGCCCAGCAATTGCCAGCACAGGAAAATAGAAAATCGCCAGAGCATGGGAGCTCAGGCCCGCAAGGGCACCTGTGGCGGAGCCGCAAACCGGTAACCTACGCCGCGCACCGTTTCCACCATCAGGCCCGCCTCACCCAGTGCTTCGCGCAGCCGCTTGACATGGACGTCGACCGTACGTTCCTCAATAAACACATGGTCACCCCACACTTTGTCCAGCAACTGGGCGCGGCTGTGCACCCGCTCGGGATGGGTCATGAAGAAATGCAGCAACTTGAATTCGGTCGGGCCGACTTTCAAGGCTTGCCCGTCCAACGAGACACGGTGCGTTGCAGCGTCCAAAACCAATGCCCCCATCGTCACACTTTCTTGTGCTTGCTCTGGTGCGCGGCGACGCAGGACTGCGCGGATACGTGCGAGCAACTCCTGGGTCGAAAAAGGCTTGGTGATGTAGTCGTCCGCTCCAGCGTCCAGCCCCGCAACCTTGTCCGGCTCATCCCCGCGGGCGGTCAACATCAGAATGGGGATGGATTTGGTACGGCTACTGGCACGCCACTTGCGCGCAAGCTGCAGGCCACTCTGGCCGGGCAACATCCAGTCGAGCAGGATTACATCGGGCAAGACGGCGTCGAGTTCACGCTGTGCAGTCTCGCCGTCTTCAGCCCAAACGGGCTGAAAACCGTTGTGTCGCAGATTCACAGCTATCAATTCAGCAATCGCGGGTTCGTCTTCCACGATCAGGACATGGGGAAGCTTTCTCATTCCTTTTCTACCCCTTTACAGGACCGCCGATTCAATCTCATCCAAAGAGGTGTGTCGCACATCCATGCCCTTCACCAGATAAATGATGAGCTCGGCAATATTTTTGGAGTGGTCGCCAATCCGCTCGATGGCTTTGGCCAGAAAAAGCAGGTCCAGGCTGGGGGAGATCGTGCGCGGATCTTCCATCATGTAGGTGATGAGTTTGCGAACGAAGCCATCGAACTCCCTGTCAATCAGGTCGTCTTCCCTGAGGATTGCGACGGCCATTTTTGTGTCCAGCCGGGCAAAGGCATCGAGCGCCTTGCGCAACTGCCCCGATGCCAGGTCGGCGGCCACCCGCAGGTCATTCGAGGGCAGGCAGCGCGGCGCACCACCTTCAATGATGGATTGCACCATGCGTGCCATGCGGTGGGCCTCGTCACCCATACGCTCCAGATTGGCCGTGGCCTTGGAAAAAGCCAGCAAAAGGCGCAGGTCGCGTGCTGTGGGCTGGCGCCGGGCGATGATGGTGGAGAGTTCATGGTCGATTTCTACCTCCATGGCATTGACCCGGTTTTCTATCGTACGAACCTGCTCTACCGCCTCAAGACTGAACTGCGATAGCGCGTGAATTGCCTGTCGGATCTGGGACTCCACCAGCCCCCCCATTTCCATGACACGTGAGGAAACCCCATTGAGTTCACTGTCAAACTGGGAAGAAAGATGTTTGTCTGCCATAAATCGCTCCTCAGCCGAAACGGCCGGTAATGTAGTCTTCGGTTTCCTTGCGTTCGGGCTTGAAGAAGATCGCCTCGGTCGCTCCAAACTCGATCATTTCGCCCAGATACATGTAAGCGGTGTAGTCACTGCAACGCGCCGCTTGCTGCATGTTGTGGGTCACGATGGCAATCGTGTAGTCGTGCTTGAGCTCATCGATCAGCTCCTCAATCTTGGCCGTAGACAGCGGGTCCAGCGCCGAAGTGGGCTCGTCAAGCAGCAGCACAGAAGGCTTCACCGCCACGCTGCGCGCAATGCACAGGCGCTGCTGCTGACCGCCCGAAAGCGACAGGCCGCTCTGGTGCAACTTGTCTTTCACTTCGGTCCATAAGGCGGCCTTCGACAGCGCCCACTCCACCCGGTCATCCATCTCGCTGGGGGACAGCGCTTCATAGAGCTTCACGCCAAAAGCAATGTTGTCGTAGATCGACATGGGAAAAGGCGTGGGCTTCTGGAACACCATGCCGATACGCGCGCGCAGCAGGTTGATGTCTTGCTTCGGGTCCAGGATGTCCTGCCCATAAAAGCGGATGCTGCCCTCCGCCCGCTGGCCGGGATAGAGGCTATACATCCGGTTGAGCGTGCGCAACAAGGTCGATTTTCCACAACCCGAGGGGCCGATAAAAGCGGTGACCTTGTGCTCGGCAATATCCAGACTGACGTTGCGCAGTCCCTGGAACTTACCGTAGTAGAAATTCAGATTGCGCAATTCCAGCGCATTCCTGGTGGGAGTCGTCGTCGCGGTAGCGTTGGTCATTGTCAGTTCTGTTAAAGGACGTACCTGCATCGACAGGCCGTGCAAAAAAGGGCGTAAATGTCAGACCTTGTCTTTTTCGCGCAGAAAGATCCGCGCCACAACGTTGAGCACCAGCACCGCCAGCGTGATGAGCAGTGCGCCGGCCCAGGCCAGGCGTACCCAGTTGTCGTACGGACTGAGCGCAAACTGAAAGATCACCACGGGCAGATTGGCCATAGGCGCATTCATGTTGGTGCTGAAAAACTGGTTGTTCAGGGCAGTGAACAGCAGCGGAGCCGTCTCACCGCTGATACGCGCCACAGCCAGCAAAAGCCCCGTCATCACACCACTGCGCGCGGCGCGCAAGCTCACCATGATGGAAACCTTCCAGCGCGGTGCGCCGAGTGCAAAGGCCGCTTCACGCAGACTGCCTGGTACCAGGCGCAGCATGTTCTCGGTCGTGCGAACCACCACCGGAACGGCAATCAGCGACAGCGCCATGCTGCCGGCCCAGCCGGAAAAATGGCCCATGGAGGCGACGGCAATGGCATAAACGAAGAGCCCCAGAACAATGGAGGGCGCCGACAACATGATGTCGGTCACAAAGCGGGTCAATTCAGCCGTTTTGCTCTGATCGCCGTATTCCGCGAGGTACACGCCGGCCAAGACACCTACCGGTGTAGACACCAGCACGGTAAACCCCACCATCATCAGGCTGCCGACGATGGCATTGGCCAGGCCACCACCCTCGGAACCTGGGGCTGGCGTGGAGTGGGAAAACAAGTTCCAGTCCAGCGCAGCAAAACCTTTGGTAAACAGCACGCTCAGTATCCAGAGCAGCACAAACAACCCCAGGGCCATGGAGCCCAAGGAAAGCGTCAGGCCCACCGCATTGGCGCGCCGCCGTTTTTGATAGATTTTGGTGTTGTATTCCATGAAGACTCTTTGATGGCCTTGAGAGCGCCTATAGACCCTTGGCCTTTTCCGCCCGCAACATCAGGATTTTTGCTGCCGAAAGCACCACGAAAGTGATGACGAAAAGCAGGAATCCCAACGCAAACAATGCGGACAGGTGAAAGTCCGCTGCCTCGCCAAATTCATTGGCCAAAGTGGATGCAATGGAAGTGCCCGGCGAGAACAGTGATGCAGGCATGCGGTTGGCATTGCCGATCACAAAAGTCACTGCCATGGTTTCACCCAGGGCGCGCCCCAAACCCAGCATGATTCCGCCCACAACACCCTTCTGCGTATAGGGCAGCACGACACGATGGACCACCTCCCAAGTGGTACACCCCAGCCCATAGGCGGATTCGCGCAGGATGGGTGGAACAATCGCAAAAACATCCCGCATCACCGCAGCGATGAAGGGAAGCACCATGAATGCGAGCACAATGCCCGCCGCCAGAATGCCAAACCCGTTGGTACTGCCGCCAAACAAAAAACCCACCAATGGCATTGCGCCCAGCAGTTTTTGCACCGGCATCTGAAAGTAGTCGGCAAACAGCGGGGCAAAAACAAACAGACCAAACATGCCGTAGATGATGGACGGCACCGCTGCCAGCAACTCCACCGCTGTGCCCAGCGGGCGGCGCAACCACACAGGGCAGGTTTCTGTCAAAAACAGCGCAATACCAAAGGCCAGGGGCACGGCAATCAACAGCGCAATGCCCGCACTGGCCAGGGTTCCCACGATCGCGATGGCTGCACCAAACTCTTCATTGACGATGTCCCATTCCACGCGCCAGATGAACTGGGCACCAAACTTGTGAAACGTCGGCCATGCATAGATGAAAAGCGACACGATGATGCCCATCAGCGCAGCCAGCACCAGCAGCGATAGACCCTGGGTCAGCCGATGGAAGAAAATATCCTGAAGACGCTGCCGCTGGGCAATCGACACCATCGCTTTGGCTGGTGCATGCGCCGCATCGGGCATTGTTTGTGCGCTCATCGTGATCTCAACACTCATGTGGGTTTCCTTGGGGCATCTTCTGCCAACACCAGCCCTCTGACAAAAGACACCCCGGAAGTCTCCGATTACTTGCGGATCTGCGACCAAATCTTGGCACGGATCTCAGCAGTCAGGCTATCGGGAAGCGGCACATAGTCCAGCTCTGCAGCCATCGCCTTGCCATTCTTGAAAGCCCAGTCAAAAAACTTCAAAACTTCAGCAGACTGCGCCTTGTCGGCTGGATCCTTGTACATGAGGATGAACGAGGCGGTACTGATAGGCCAGCTCTCGGCGCCCTTGGCGTTGACCATTGAAATCCCCATGCCCGGCATACTGAACCAGTCTGCACCAGCCGCAGCAGCCGCAAAGGACTTGTCGTCAGGACTCACGAACTTGCCGTCTGCATTTTGCAGTTGCAGGAAATTCATGTTGTTTTTCTTGACGTAAGCATACTCAACGTAGCCTACAGCGCCCTTGATGCGATTCACATTGGCGGCAACGCCCTCATTACCCTTGCCACCGACCGACGACGGTGCCGGCCATTTCACGGCAGCGCCCTTGCCCACCGAATCTGCCCACTCTTTGCTGACAGCGGTCAGGTAATCCGTGAAATTGAACGTGGTTCCCGAACCATCAGCCCGGTGTACCACGGTGATGTTCTGGTCGGGCAAGGTTTTTCCGGGGTTCAGCGCTGCCAGCTTGGCATCATTCCATTTGGCGATCTTGCCTAGAAAAATATCTGCCAAAACGCCACCGCTCACACGCAATTCGCCGGGCTTAAAGCCTTCCAGGTGAAGCACTGGCACCGTACCGCCAATGATGGCGGGAAACTGCACCATGCCGTCCTTATCGAGATCGCTGCCTGGCACCGGCGCATCGGTCGCGCCGAAAGCCACCGTCTTGGCACGGATCTGACGGATCCCCCCCGAGGATCCGATCGACTGGTAGTTCATGCCCGTGCCCGTTTCTTTTTTATAGACCTCAGCCCACTTGGCATAGATCGGGAAGGGAAACGTTGCACCCGCGCCAGTGATATCGGCAGCAAACGCACTGCCCATAGTCATGGAAGCCAACGTGACAGCGACGATTTTCAGAAATGTGCGTTTCATTCAGTACCTTTCAGTAAGCGTTAACAGGAACAAAACGAACTTTAAAAACCTTAAATGACAAACCCGTGACATACACAAAAAGTTTTCCTGAATTTTCAAGAACATCCTCACGCAGTCACTGCGCTGACACGGTGCTGAGACACAATGGGAAGAATTTTCCAACCACAAGAGTATTCGTCTTCGCATCGCCCACCATCGGCCGTGCTCATGTTGCCCATCGTCTCGCAACAGGCCCCCGGAAATTCAGTCCCTCACGTTACCTTGCCGCACGAATCCTCTTTCAAAAACCCATGCAGAACGGCACACACCTCGCCGCCATTGATCTCGGCTCCAACAGTTTTCGTCTCGAAATCGGTCGCTACGAATTCGGACATATTCAGCGTATCGAGTACCTGAAGGAAACCGTGCGCCAAGGCAACGGCCTGGATGAAGAGAACAACCTGAGCACAGAAGCCATGCAACGCGGCTGGGACTGCCTGGCCCGTTTTGCCGAACGATTGGCCAATTTCCCCCGCGCTCAGGTGCGCGCCGTTGCCACACAGACCTTGCGAGAGGCTCGCAACAGCCACGTTTTTCTGCAACGCGGTGGCGAGGTACTAGGCCATCCGATCGATGTGGTGTCAGGGCTGGAAGAAGCTCGGCTGATCTACCAGGGTGTCTCGCGGCTGCTTCCAGAGTCTGGGGAGCGACGTCTGGTTGTTGATATTGGAGGGCGATCCACGGAGCTCATCCTGGGCGAGCGTTTTACATCCCACGCTGTCGCTTCATTCTGCGTAGGCAGCGTGGCCTGGTCCACACAATTTTTCCCCAATGGTCGGTTGTCTGCATCGGCTTTTACAACCGCCGAAATCGCTGCCAAAGCGGTTCTGGACGAGGCACTGGAAACCTATCGTCCTAGCCACTGGGATGTAGCCTATGGATCATCAGGAACTGTAGGGGCGGTGCGCGACGTGCTTGTTGCCGCTGGTCAGTCTGCGGGGGAAACCATCACCCGCAGCGGACTGGACTGGCTGCGCGAGCGTTTGTTGCGTGCGCAAAGTGTCGATCGCATCCGGCTGGATGGTCTCAAAGACGATCGCCGTCCCGTCATCGGCGGAGGGCTCAGCATACTGAGAGCCGTTTTCGATCTTCTGGACATCCATGAAATGCAAGTGGCACAAGGGGCCCTGCGCCAGGGCGCCCTGTATGACCTGCTGGACCGCGAACAACCACAGACAGATCTGCGAACCGCATCAGTGCAGGGGCTGGCACTCAACTTTGCCGTAGACCTTTCTCAGGCCGAGCGTGTGGCAAAGACCGCCTGCTTTCTTTTCAAGCAAATTTCACCCAGGCCCTCCGAATCCGTACTGCGCAATCTGAACTGGGCCGGTCGCCTACACGAAATTGGCTGCCGCATCTCCCACAGCGATTACCACCGCCACGGCGCCTATATTCTCGAGAATACAGACGTTGCAGGCTTCGCCAAACATGAATTGCACGGCCTGGGATCCTTGGTGCTGGGTCATAGGGGAAAGGTCCGCAAGCTACAAGCCGATATAGATGACCCCATTTTTATTTTTCAACTGATGGCCCTTCGACTTGCGGTGGCTTTGTGCCACGCCCGGCGTGATCCCGACTTGGAAGGATTTACGCTGTCCATCAAAGGACAGCGCTTTAACCTTGCAGCGAACCCTGGATGGGCGACCGCCTACCCTCAGTCTGCCCACCTGCTGCGTGAAGAAATGCTCGCATGGCAACGCACCCCTTGGGAACTGGAAACACACCTGCCTTGATGCCCATACGATGACCGCTTCCGTGCATCTGGCCGAATAACGCCCCTCAGGACCGACAAAGGATTTCAAAGAAAATCTGGTGACAAGACAGCCAGCAAAGTTGTTTCACTGCGCTCCACGCTCTGGCGCTGTCGCAACCACCAGACCGATCCTTTTCGCACCGCACATTGGTTCGAATGGATCTCCAGCAGATGGGCGATGGTTTGGCCCAAGACCGGTTGGTGTCCGACCACCAGAACGGCTCCTCGAGAACGTGGCCATTGCACCAACTCCAAAAGATCCTGTGCAGTGCCATCGGGCAGCAACTCGGCGCGTAACTTGTATTTGCGCCCCAAAGCAGTGGCCGTCTGCTCTGCGCGCCGCGCCGGGCTCGATAGCACCCTCAGCCCATCAGGTAGCTGCCTTTCGAGCCATGCTGCCATACGAGCGGCCTGTTTTTCCCCCCGTGCTGTGAGTGGTCTCGACAGGTCATCCATGTGCGCTGCACCCATCTCTGCCTCTGCATGGCGCCACAAAATCAGATCCATGCTGGACATTCGGATCAGCCGTTGTGCGGCGCGACAATCGACACACCATACCGCGCCATCAGTGCATTCTGTGCACCCTGCCCGCTGGTAGGTTTTGAAGCACGCATATAAGTGCCATCAGACAACAACTCCCAAGCGTCTCGGTCATCGTGCAGACAGGACACCAGGCACTCATCAATAATACGTTGACGCAGGATCGGGTCCTTCACAGGCCAGGAAATTTCCACGCGCCGCAGCATGTTGCGGTTCATCCAGTCAGCGCTGGAGAGAAACAGTTCCTCCTCAGCGCCCTTGCCAAAATAAAAAATCCGGGAATGTTCCAGAAAGCGCCCGATGATGGAGCGAACACGGATATTTTCAGTGAACCCGGGCACTTGCGCGGGCAAGATGCAGGCGCCACGCACGATCAGGTCAATTTTCGCGCCGCGCTGACCGGCGAGCACCAGCGCACGGGCCAATGCCTCATCCGTCAAAGCATTCATCTTGGCCACAATGCGCCCACCCTCACCCCGGCTTGCCGCCAAGCCAACCTGCTCGATCTTCTCCAGCATGCGGCGATGGAGCTGGAACGGTGCCACTAGCAAGCGTCGCATGCGTGGGAGCCGATTCTGGCTGGCGAGATGGTTGAACACATGGTCCATGTCGGCCGTCGTTTCCTCATCCGCGGTGAGGTAGCTCAGATCGGTATAGAGACGCGCTGTGCGCGGGTTGTAGTTACCGGTGGACAAGTGGCCATAACGGCGCAGCTGCTTGCCTTCCTTGCGTGTCACAAGCAACATTTTGGCGTGCGTTTTCAACCCAACAACGCCGTACACCACCTGGGCACCCACCGACTCCAAGGCTTCTGCCCAGTTGATATTGGCCTCTTCATCAAACCGTGCCTTTAGCTCCACCACGGCCATGACTTCTTTGCCGCGGCGTACCGCCTCACGCAGCAATTCCATCAGTACCGCATCGGAACCTGTTCGGTAAATAGTCTGCTTGATGGCCACCACTTGTGGATCGTTCACAGCTTCGCGCAGAAAAGCCAAGACACCATCAAAGCTCTCAAAGGGGTGATGGATCAGCGTATCGCGCTGTCGCATCTGGGCCATGATGGATGTGCCCAAAATCAATTGACTTGGCCAGACAGGCCGCCAGACTGGAAACAGCAGTTGTGGGTCATCAACCAGATCTACCAATTGCGCCAACCGCACCAGATTCACAGGTCCATGCACCCTGTACAGGGCTGCCGCAGGAAGATCAAATTGGCGCAACAAAAAATTCGACAGGTAGGCGGAGCAACTGCTGGAGACTTCCAAGCGTACGGCCTGTCCAAAATTACGCTGCTGCAAGCCCTGGCGCAGCACCATGCGCAGGTTGCGCACATCCTCTTCGTCTACTGCAAGATCCGAGTGTCGCGTGACGCGAAACTGCGAGAACTCAGTGACTTCGCGCCCTGGAAAAAGATCGGACAAGTGCGCTCTGATCACGCTGGAAACACTAACGAAATTCTTGCCCTTGGGTGCAACTCCCATCGGCATCCGGATAAACCGAGGCAATGCCCGTGGAACCCGCACAATCGCAATGTCGTTTTCTCGCCCAAACGCATCAGCACCCTTGAGTCGCACAATAAAATTGAGCGACTTGTTGGCGACCTGCGGAAAAGGATGCGCGGGGTCCAAACCCACAGCAACCAGCAGTGGCCGGACTTCTCGGGCGAAATAGTCGCTCACCCAGCGCCGCTGCGCACTGCCGCGGTCGCCATGTGCCACGATGCGCACCCCCTTCACTGCCAGCGCAGGCACGAGGGCCTCGTTGTACAAAGCGTATTGACGCGCCACCAATTCATGCGCTTTGGCTGTCAGTGCGGCCAGCGACGCTTCACCATAAGACCCCTTGGTTTCGCCATTGCGTGCAGCCGTGATGTGCGGCTCGGCACGCACTTCAAAAAATTCATCCAGATTGGACGACACGATACTCAAGTAGCGCAGCCTTTCCAGCAACGGCACATCTGCACGGGCCGCCCAGTCCAACACCCTTTCGTTGAACGCGAGGATGCAGTGGTCACGATCCAAAAATCCTGAAACACCTGGAGCCGTCAGACAAGGCGCAAGAATAGCCAACGAATTGTCCGACGCTTGAGGGCCCCGTTCAGCCGAGACTGCAGCCTGTGCGGTGTTCTCCAATACGCCCGTTGTGTAGGGCGCAATCATGTTTATTTCACTGAAGACGGGGGACATGGGCACGTTGGGATACTGATCAATCGATAGCGAAATATGGATTGGATGCGTGACAGCTTCGTGACACAGCGGTCTTTCATCACACCACGCAACCAGCCCCATCACCCCAAAAAGTGCTTGCGGTAACGCACGGGCAAATCGACCAGTCGCATGAGCATGGGTAGGTCTGCGGTATTGAAATCGGGGTCCCAAGCGGGTGCTCCCAGCACGCGAGCACCCAGGCGCAGGTAGCCCTTGATAAGGGCCGGTGGCTCGACATCCAGGCTCGCATCCAGTCGCTCCACGGGCAGCGGCAGACGGGGATGCACCTGGTACTCCATAGGAGCCATATGGGTTTCACGCAGCTTGTGCCAAATGCTGGCAGCGGCATTGCCGCATGCAGCACCGTTGTGCTGCATAGGAATGCTGGCACAGCCCACCATGGTGTCGAGTTGATTACGTGCCATGAAATCGGCCAACGCACCCCATAAAGCCATGATGACGCCACCATGGCGATGCTGTGCATGCACGCAACTACGGCCCAACTCCACCATTCTCGGCCGCAATTCGCTCAGACGGGTCAGGTCAAACTCGGTATCGCTGTAAGTGCAGCCGGCACGCCGTGCCTGCTCGGGCGTCAGCACGCGATAGGTACCGACGACCTGCCCTGTGCCAAGGTCGCGAACCAGAAGGTGCTCGCAAAAATCATCAAAGATGTCGATGTCGTGGCCCTTGATGGTGGGCTTTAGCCGCGCCCCCATTTCAGTCGCAAAAACTTCGTATCTCAGGCGTTGCGCCTGCCGGACTTCGTCGAGGTGTCGCGCCCAAACCACCTCCACACCCCCACCCGGCACAGAGTGCGCCACCCCATTCGAACGATAGGGGCGATGAAGCGACCCCCGAGGCAACGATACCGGCGACAAGGGGCGCGTTGGGTTTGGCAAATCACTCATGGAAACTCCTTTGTATGAGGACCACCGCGAAACCGCAGTAGCAGTAGCACGCCAGCACTGCAAGCGCTACGGGGCAACCTCCATGGCAGTCTGGCCTCCATGCATGACGCACCCAAGTCAGGCCTGTGAACAAACCATGACGAGCTTTCCGCCACCCGCACCTTGGACAGGGCCGAATTGAAAACCACAGAAAACCCTCGTCCTTCAAACATGTTCCATATTTCTTTCCATCCACCAAGAACGTACAATTTCATACAATTAGCTGATGGAATCGGGTTCTGCTAGGCTTGTCCGCTGCGGCTCCCTTTTCAAAAATTTCACATTTGCTCTCTCCTGCCCACCGTCCCACCACATCACTAGAACGTGCCCTGCGAGAACAGCAAACCTTGCTGGACAGCGCTGGCGCGGGCATTGCGTTCATCCGCAAGCGCCAGGTGGTTCGCTGCAATCTGCGTTACGCGGAAATTTTTGGCTACAGCACGCCTGAACAACTCATTGGGCAACGCAGCGAGGGCTTTTATCCCGACCTGCAGGCCTATCGCGAACTGACCCGTGCGGCCTATCCCGTGGTGGCGGCCGGAGACACTTTCCGCACTGAGCGCAGCATGCGCAGGCGCGATGGCTCACAGTTCTGGGGGCGCCTTACGGGCACACTCATCAATCCGCAGGACAGCCTTGAAGGCTCCATCTGGTTGATTGACGACATCGATGAACAAAAAGCAGCGCAAACCCAGCTCCATACAGCGCTGTGGGAAAAAGAGGTTTTGTTCGATAGCGCCATGGTGGGCATCGTCTACCTGCAGAACCGAACTCTCACACGCTGCAACCGGCACTTCGAGCAGATGCTCGGCTACGGCCCGGGAGAACTGCAAGGGAGTCCATCCCGGCGTTGGTACACCAGCGACGCCGACTGGGAAGAGGTCGGCCATCGCTCCGCCCCGGTACTTTCACAGGGCCAATCCTTCCAGGGCGAAGTCACACTCGCCCGCAGAGACGGCACCCCCGTGGTGTGCGATGTGCGCAGCAAGGCGATTGACCCCGCCAACCTTGCGCTCGGATCGATCTGGATCTGCATGGACATCACGGAGCGTCGCCAGGCACAGGCTGCACTGATCAAAGTGCACGCAGAGCTGGAGTCGCTGGTAGCCCAACGCACACAGCAACTGCGAGAAACCGTCGACAGCCTGCACCGCGAGATGAACGACCGCAAAGCCGACCAGGAGCGTATTTACTGGCTGGCGCACTACGATCCTCTCACCGGCCTGCCCAATCGCACCTTGCTGGCAGAGCGCAGCATCCAGGCCATTGAGGTGGCGCGCCAGACGCAAACCCCGCTCTCCGTGATCTTCCTAGATCTGGACCATTTCAAGCATGTCAACGACTCGCTCGGCCACCAGGTAGGCGACACCTTGCTGGTGGCCATTGCCCGGCGCCTGCGGGCCGTGGTGCGCGACAAGGACACTGTCTGCCGGCTCGGTGGTGATGAGTTCATCTTGCTGCTACCCGGCGCCAATGCCAAGGGTGCCGAACGGGTGGCCGGCAAGCTGCTGGAAGCGTCGCGCCAGCACTACCAGATCGATCACCACGAATTGACGATCGCCCCCTCCATGGGTATCGCCGTGTTTCCCGAAGATGGTGATGATTTTGACTCGCTGAGCCAATCGGCTGATGTTGCGATGTACCGCGCAAAGCTCGATGGCCGCAATACCTATCGCTTCTTCACACGGGAGATGCAGGCCCATTCGGTGCGTGCGCTGCAATTGGAAAACGCGCTGCGCCGCGCCCTTGAGCGCCAGCAATTCACCCTGCACTACCAGCCCAAAGTATGCATTGCCACCCGCCAGGTGCTGGGGATGGAAGCCCTGCTGCGCTGGCAGCACCCAGAACTGGGGGCGGTATCGCCGGGTGAATTCATCCCCATTGCAGAAGACAGTGGTCAGATCCTCGCCATTGGCGAGTGGGTGTTGCGCACTGCGCTGACCCAGATGCGCGACTGGCATGCCCAAGGACTAGCGTTGCCGTCCATGTCGGTCAACCTGTCTGCCGTCCAGTTCCGCGAGCCCCGGCTGCCGGAACTGATCACGCGCATCCTGGAAGAAACCGGCGTCCCCCCCGGCGCGCTGGAACTGGAGTTGACCGAAGGTGTTGCCATGGAGGACCCCCGCAGCGCCATTGCCACCATGCGCGAGTTGCATGCGCGTGGCGTGCGCTTGTCGATCGACGACTTCGGCACCGGCTATTCATCTCTGAGCCAGCTCAAGCAGTTTCCCGTCAGCACACTCAAAATTGACCAGTCTTTTGTGCGCGATCTGGACAACGGCCCCAGCGACAAGGCCATCGTCAGCGCCATCATCCGCATGGCCCAGGCCTTGGGTATGCAGACCGTAGCAGAAGGCGTGGAAACACGCGGGCAATTTGACTTTTTGCATGCGCAAGGCTGCCATCAGGCGCAAGGCTACTATTGCGGCCACCCCCAACCCGCGCCGCAGTTGCAAACCCTGCTACAGGCCCTGCACAAGCCGCAAACGCCACAATCACGCACTCCCATCGATGCCACTGAAGCGCCTTGCAGGGACCGGGAACGCTGAGCTGCATCATGAAAAATTACTATCAAAACAGGCTCCAGCGCTTACCAGTCAAGCGCTATATGCTATTAATTAAGTAGCAATTATCCTTGTCGTGCAGCCTGTGCCAGCCGTTCTGCGCAAGAACTGGCTTGGGCAGCGTCACGCGCCTCCACCATCACGCGCAGCAAGGGCTCGGTGCCACTGGCACGAATGAGCAATCGCCCCGCCTGCCCCAATTCTGCTTCGACGGCCTGGGTCTCGCGGGCCAGCAAAGCGTTGGAACGCCAATCTGTTCCCGGGGGCAGACGCACGTTCAATAGCACTTGGGGGAAGAGATCCACGCCATCAAGCAACTGCGCCAGGGTCTGTCCATTGCGCACACAGGTCTGAAGCGCCTGCAACGCGCTGACCAGGCCATCACCCGTGGTGTGCTTGTCCAGCGCCAGCAGGTGGCCAGAGCCTTCGCCGCCCAGAATCCAGCCATGGCGGGCCAGCTCTTCGAGCACATAGCGGTCTCCGACCTTGGCTCGCACCAGTTTCACGCCACGCGCCTGCAAGGCCAGCTCGATGGCCATGTTGGTCATCAACGTGCCCACCACACCGGGGACATGCTCATCGCGCGCCATGCGGTCGCGCACCATCAAATAGAGCAGCTCGTCGCCGTTGTACAGGCGCCCCTGCGCATCGACCATCTGCAATCGGTCAGCATCGCCATCGAGGGCAATACCAAAGTCGGCGTGGTTGGCCCGCACGGTCCGCACCAAGGCATCCGGGTGCGTGGCACCCACCTCATGGTTGATGTTCAGGCCATCGGGCGCACAGCCAATGGCTACCACATCGGCGCCCAGCTCATGGAACACCTTGGGAGCGATGTGGTACGCCGCCCCATGTGCCGCGTCCACCACGATCTTCAGCCCCTTGAGCGTCAGGTCCTGATCGAAGGTGCTTTTGCAAAATTCGATATACCGTCCCGCTGCGTCGTCGAGCCGGCGGGTTTTACCCAGCGAGGCCGAGTCGGCCCATACCGGGGGTTCATCCAGCGCGGCCTCGACCGCCAGCTCCCACGCATCGGGCAGCTTGGTACCCTGGGCACTGAAGAACTTGATGCCATTGTCAGGAAAGGCATTGTGGCTGGCCGAAATTACCACACCCAGGCTGGCGCGCTGGGCGCGTGTCAGGTATGCCACGCCTGGCGTAGGCAAGGGTCCCAGAAGCACCACATCCACTCCGGCCGAATTGAAGCCCGACTCCAGCGCGCTCTCCAGCATGTAACCCGAAATACGGGTGTCTTTGCCGATCAGCACCGTGGGGCGGTCCTCGGTCTGGCGCAGCACCCGGCCAACGGCATGTGCCAGGCGCAGCACGAAATCGGGCGTAATAGGCGCCTGCCCCACCGTGCCGCGAATGCCGTCGGTTCCAAAATATTTTCTTGTCATTCCCGGTTTCCTAAAGCGCTGGTTCGCTGGATTTTGAAAGTAGCCCGGACGCAAGTGCACGCACGCGGACGGCGCCCATGGAGACGATGGATCGGTGGCTATCCCTCGTGATCGCCACCCACCAACCCACTCCGCACACGACGCCTGGCTATTTTCGCATCCCCTCAAAGCAAAAGCGCCCTGACCCATTTCAGGGTCAGGGCGCAGAGGCAAGTAAATCGCTTACTGTTTCGCGTTCTTCATCAGGAATTCCAGCACGAGCTTTTGCTCACCGTCGTCCAGACCGGCGCGTGGGAACATGCTTTGCGTGATGCCCAGCCACTGCTTCTTATTGAAGCCGCCCGGGTCCCGCGGGCCGTGGCAGACGGTGCAACGCTGGTAGAAGATTTTTTCACCCGGACTGAGCGAGGCCGTCGCCTTTTCGCGCAGCGTTTGCGCACGCTCCAGGCCAAAAAACTTCTCGTCAAACTTAATGTCTTTTTTGACAACGATCTGCGGTGGATCGAACGCCTTGGTGCCTCCCGCGTCCGCATCGGTGCATTTGCGCAAAGAGGCCATGCAGGTGTTGGCCGTCGTAGCCTGGGACAGGCCGCTGGCACCTCGGCTGGAGGTCAGGAAGTTCACCTGGCCATTGTTGCAGCGGCCCTTGCTGTCGAGTTGTGGCCAGGCGCCTTCGTAGATGCTGACCACGCCGGGCATGATTTTGTCGGACACCCGTGCACCCACCACCAGGGAGCCGCGGTCGTTGTACAGCTCCACCAGATCACCGTCTTTGATGCCGCGCTCGGCCGCATCCTGCGTACTGATCGTCAGCGGCTCGCGCGTCTGCACCGCATAGCGCTTGCGCAGCGGCTCCGCGTTGTTCATTTGTGAGTGCAGGCGGAAGTACGGGTGCGGGCTGACCACATGCAACTGGCCATTTTTGCCATTGCCCAGATATTCACCGGGCTCCAAAAATTTGGGCATGGGCGGCATATCGGGCAGTTTCATCTTGTCGATGCTGGCCGAATACATCTCGATTTTGCCGGTGGGGGTATGCAGCGCGTTTTTCTTCGGGTCCTTGCGGTAGTCGGCGTGGCGCACCCACTTGCGTGCTTCCTTGGGTACCTTGATCGGGGCCATGCCCTTTTCCCAGAATTCCTCGAAGGGCATGCTGCCCTCGGCCGAACTGGCGGCGAAAGCTTCCTTGACGTAGTCCATCTGTGTTTTGCCTTCGGTGAAGGCGTATTCGACACCACACACTTCCGAGAGGCGGCGGAAGATCTCGAAGTCGTCGAGCACGTCACCCACGGGCGCCACCACCTGGCGCATGGCAAACACCTTGTCAATGTTGTAGGTGCCGCCCGAGGAAATATCGTTGCGCTCCATCGTGGTGGTCGCGGGCAAGACGATGTCGGCCATGCGGGCGGAACCGTTCCACCAGCAATCCTGCACGATAACGGTGTCCACGACTTGCATGGCACGCGCCAACTCGTTCAAGTCCTGCTGGTGCGAGAAGAAGTTGTTGCCCGCGTTGTAGATCAGCTTGACCTTGGGAAAGGTGTAGGTGCTGCCGTTGTAGGTGAATGCCTTGCCGGGGTTCAACAGCATTTCATTGATCCGCGATGCCGGGCAGATTTTCTTGATCGGATTGCGCCCCTGCGACATGCCGCGGGGTGCGGTGCCGCCCGATTGCGCCGTTCCGCCGCCACCGTAGTGCCACGAAAAACCAATGCCCTGGCCCGGCAGACCGATATTGCCCAACATGCAGGCAAAGTTGACGATGGCCCAGTAAGGCATCTCACCGTGGTGCGCGCGCTGGATGGCCCAGGAACCGGCAATCTGCGTGCGCTTGCTGGCCATGAGCTCGGCCAACTCCCGAATTTTGGCCGCCGGAATGCCCGTAATCTTGCTGGCCCACTCGGGCGTCTTGGGCGGCGTGCCGTCAGAGTCCTTGCCTTCCAGATAGGCCAGAAAGCGGTCGAAGCCTACGGTGTACTTGCTGATGAAGGCCTTGCTGTACTTGCCCGTGCGGTACAGGTGGTAGCTCATCGCCAAGAACAGCGCAGTGTCCGTGTTGGGGATAATTCTCACCCACTCGGAGCCCATTTGCTCGTCGGTGGTGGTGACCTGCGGGTTGATCGAGATGAACTTCACGCCCGCTTTCTTGATGGCATCGAAGTTGGGATACATCTCGTGGTCGCACACCGTGTATTCGATGCGGTTGTTCTTGTCGGGGTCGCAACCCACAAAGACAAAGACCTCGGTGTTGTCACGTACCTGCTCCCACGAGGTCTGCGCCGAATAGACTTCCAGGTCGCCAATGATCATGGGCATGATCACCTGCCCGGCCCCAGCAGAATAGTCACCGGCCGTCATGGACGAGCCGCCCAGCAGGTTGAAGAAACGCCCCTGCAACACATTGGGCCGAAAGATGCCGCCATGCGACCAACCGCCATAGCTGCTGCTGAAGCACCCCTCGTTACCGTGCTTCTCAATCGTATCCAGAATAGCTTTGGCGCTCAGGCCGATCGCTGTATCCCAGCTCACTTGCACCCAATCGTCCTTGCCGCGCAACTCGGGCTTGCTGCTGCCACCGTTTTGCACAGCTTCCAAATACGACTTGCGCACCATCGGCCCGGCGATACGCGTCTTGTCGTAGGTGCGCGCCAGCATGCCTTCGGTCAGCATGGGGGTGGGACGCTTGTCTGCAGCCGTCGGCGTGACCTGGGTCAACCGCCCATTGGTCACCGTGGCAATGAAAGGCCCATAGTGGTCTGCATGCGCCACCGTACCTGTCCAGGAAGCCAAATCCACCGCCGCTGCCGCCGGTGCGGGCGTCTGTGCAATAGCGCGGGCCACTGGCCCAAGCGGGAACAAGGATACTGCCAGCCCAGCCGAGCCCAATGCTCCGGTAGCACCGAGCAAATTGCGTCGTGTCAGTCGCATATTTACCTTTCAAATATTATGGTTATTGAAGGGTAAACCCTGATATATTAAAGGTCAATGGATATTTTCAATATTCAAATTCATTTGACAGCGCAATGACCTGGCTCAACAAGTGGCGGTAATGCGCGGGTATTACGCAAATGAATGACGCATTCAAGCGCCTGAAGTGCACCGCAGCACTTTTTAAGGGGCTCGTAGAGCATGAATGGCGAGGCTTCACGGCTTGCCGTGCGGATGGAAAATGCCGACTTGGCAGAGCATGGCAGCAGCGCCGTGCAGCAGTGAAACACGCCCTTGGGAAGGCCGCTGAAGTTCAGAGCCCCTCTGATCGCATCGCCTTCCACACAGCCAGCGCCTGCACAGTTTCACGCACATCGTGCACACGAACCACATGCGCACCGCGCTCCACGGCCAAAAGCGCCGCAGCGACGCTGGGAATCAAGCGCTGATCCACATCCAGTCCGGTCACTGCACCGAGCGACGATTTGCGGGACCACCCGGCCAGTAGCGGGTAGCAAAGTGCCAGCAATTCATCCTGGCGGGCCAACAGGGCAAAATTTTGCTCCACGGTTTTACCAAAACCGATTCCATAGTCGAGCACAATCCGCTGCCGATGAACCCCTAACGCCTGTAAATCAGACGCTGAGCGCTCCAAAAAGGTGAGCACTTGCGAAACGGCGTCTCCTTCCATCGGCGCAGTCTGCATGGTTTGGGGATCACGGTGCATGTGCATCAAACAGATGCCGCACGCAGGGTGGCGGGCCACCACTTGTGCGGCGCCTGGCTGGCGCAGCGCCCACACGTCGTTGACGATGTCAGCACCCAGGTCAAGTGCATGCTGCATCACTTCAGCCTTGCAGGTATCGATCGACACAGGCACGCCCAAATGCACCGCTTCGCGCAGCACGGGCAGAACACGGGCAAGCTCATCCTCTAACGCCACCGGAGGGCTGCCGGGCCGCGTCGATTCACCACCAATGTCCAAAATATCCGCCCCCTCGCGCACCAACTGCTCGCAATGGAGCAACGCCTGGCGGGCCGTGGCATGGCGCCCGCCGTCTGAAAAAGAGTCGGGCGTGGCGTTGACGATGCCCATGATCCGGGGCCGGGACAGGTCGATCGCAAAACGGGTGGTGTGCCAGATCATGTGCAGTGGTCAAAAATGCAAAAAAAAAACGGGGCACAAAGGCCCCGTTTTGACACCCACAGGCCCTTCAGGCCACAGTGGGTGCAGGATCGGTGCTCACGGCAGGTGTGCCACCCGTGGGGCCATCGCCCGACGGTGGAATACGCGGCGTCCAGTCCTTGGGCGGGCGCGGTGGCTTGCCTGCCATGATGTCGTCAAGCTGGTCGCTATCGATGGTTTCCCATTCCAGCAAGGCCTTGGCCATGGCGTGCATCTTGTCACTATTTTCTTCGATGAGCTTGCGTGCCAAGGCGTACTGCTCGTCGATGATCTTGCGCACTTCGTCGTCCACCTTCTGCATGGTGGACTCACTCATGGTGGTGGTCTTGGTGACCGAGCGCCCCAGGAACACTTCGCCTTCGTTCTCGGCATAAACCATCGGGCCCAGTGCATCAGTCATGCCGTAGCGTGTGACCATGTCGCGCGCAATGGAAGTCGCTCGCTCGAAGTCGTTGCTCGCGCCTGTAGTCATCTGGTGCATGAACACTTCTTCTGCGATACGGCCACCAAACAGCATGCTGATCTGATTCAGCATGAACTCCTTGTCATAGCTGTAGCGGTCTTGCGAGGGCAGGCTCATCGTCACGCCCAGGGCACGGCCACGCGGGATGATGGTGACCTTGTGCACCGGGTCGCATTTGGGGAGCAGCTTGCCAATCAGCGCGTGGCCGGACTCGTGGTAAGCCGTGTTGCGGCGCTCTTCCTCGGGCATGACCATGCTCTTGCGCTCGGGGCCCATGAGAATCTTGTCCTTGGCCTTTTCAAAGTCCTGCATCTCGACGGTGCGCGCATTGCGGCGCGCAGCCATCAAAGCGGCTTCGTTGCACAGGTTGGCCAGATCGGCGCCCGACATGCCGGGCGTACCACGGGCAATAACGCCCGGATTCACGTCCTGGCTCACCGGGATTTTGCGCATGTGCACATTCAGGATTTGCTCACGGCCACGGATGTCGGGCAGCGTGACATAGACCTGGCGGTCGAAGCGGCCCGGGCGCAGCAGGGCTGCATCCAAAATGTCGGGGCGGTTGGTTGCAGCCACCACGATCACACCCAGATTGGTCTCAAAGCCGTCCATCTCAACCAGCATCTGGTTGAGCGTTTGCTCGCGCTCGTCGTTGCCACCGCCCAGGCCAGCGCCACGCTGACGGCCCACGGCGTCGATCTCGTCGATGAAGATGATGCAGGGGGCGTTTTTCTTGGCGTTCTCGAACATGTCGCGCACACGCGCTGCGCCCACGCCAACGAACATCTCCACAAAATCAGAGCCCGAAATACTGAAGAAAGGCACCTTAGCCTCGCCAGCAATGGACTTGGCGAGCAGCGTCTTGCCGGTACCGGGAGGACCCACCAGCAGCAGGCCACGCGGAATGCGGCCACCGAGCTTTTGAAAACGCTGCGGGTCTTTCAGAAAGTCCACGACTTCCTTCACCTCTTCCTTGGCCTCGTCGCAACCGGCGACGTCGGCAAAGGTGACGGTGTTGTTGTTCTCGTCCATCATGCGTGCCTTGCTCTTGCCAAAGCTGAAGGCGCCGCCCTTGCCGCCGCCCTGCATCTGGCGCATGAAATACACCCACACGCCAATCAGCAGCAGCATAGGACCCCAGCTCACCAGCAGGGTCATCAGCAGCGAACCTTCTTCGCGTGGTTTGACGTCGAACTTGACGTTGTTGTTGATCAGGTCGCCCACCAAGCCCCGGTCAAGGTAAGTGGCCGTGGTGCGGAGACGGCGGTCGTCCTGGGTGACGGCCACAATCTCGGTGCCCCCCTGGCCTTCCTGGATGGTGGCGCTCTTGATGCGGTTGTTGCGCACTTCTTCCAGAAATTCCGAATAGCCGATATGGCCCGCAGCCCCTACAGCGCGGGTGTCGAACTGTTTGAACACGGTGAACAGCACCATGGCGATGACAAGCCATACGGCAACTTTTGAAAACCACTGATTGTTCAAGCGGAGCTCCGGTGAGGGTGGCGAAACGATTTCACGTTCTTAAATGGGACTGATTTTAGGCGTTTCAACCCGGCAAGGTTGGGCAATACCCCTTGGCACCCATTGGAAGATCAAGGGTTTACAAGAAAAAAAGCTGCACTGCCCCGCCCAAAGATCCTCAGGGTGATTTTTTCAGACCGATGCCGACCAGAAAGGTTTCCGACGATTTGTCGCGCGAAGCCTTGGGCTTGACGGGCTTGACCACCCGAAAAGTTTCGCGAAACAACTGCACCAACTCTGAATATCCTGCCCCATGGAACAGCTTGACGACCAGCGCCCCCTCGGGCCGCAAATGGGCACAAGCGAATTCCACCGCCAACTCCACCAGATGCGTAATGCGCGTGGCATCTGTCGATGCGATGCCCGTCAGGTTGGGCGCCATGTCCGACACCACCACGTCCACAGGACGGGCTTGCAAGGCAGCTTCCAGTTGCGCCAACACCTCGGGCTCACGGAAATCACCCTGCAGGTAAGTGACCCCCTCGATCGGCTCCATGGGCAGAAGGTCGAGCCCAATGATGCGGCCGTCGAGCGTACCTGCTGCCGCCCCGGCCGGGGAGAGTCGACGGCGTACGTACTGGCTCCAGGCCCCAGGCGCGCAGCCCAAATCCACCACGGTGGCACCGGGCCGCACCAAGCCAAACTGTTCATCGATCTCCTTGAGCTTGTAGGCCGCACGTGCGCGAAACCCCTCTTTTTGTGCCAATTTGACGTAGGTGTCGTTCACATGGTCGTTCAGCCATGCTTTGTTGATTTTTTTGCTCTGGGATTTGACTTTCATGCTTCTTTCGTCCTGCCTCGATAATACGGCCCATGCCCCAAATTGAACTCACCTCTGCCGAACGCCGCGAATACCGCGCCGAGGCCCACCATCTCAAGCCCGTCGTCCTCATTGGCGGCGATGGTTTGACGCCCGGCGTGCGCAAAGAAATCGACGCCGCGCTCAACGCCCATGGCCTGATCAAGATCCGTGTCTTCAGCGACGACCGTGCTGCGCGCGAGCTGATGTACCAGGAACTGGCCGCCGAATTGGGCGCAGCCCCCATCCAGCACATCGGCAAGCTGCTGGTGCTGTGGCGCCCGCAGCCCGAAAAAGTGAAGGCACCGGACGAAGACCGCATGCCGGGCCCGCGTGACGTCAAAGTGATGAAGTACAGCAAGCGCGGCGGCCAACGCCCCGAGATCAAGCAGTTGCGCGTGCTGGGAAACCAGCGCCTGACCTCTGGTGGTCAGGTCAAGCGCGCCAAAAAGCGCAAGCCGACCTCGGTAAAAAAGCGCCAAGCCAGCTGACGCGATGACCGGTACCGCCGCCACGGCGCGCCAGCGCCATGTCATCTGCATGAAATGGGGCACCAAATACGGGCCCGAATACGTCAATCGCCTCTATGCCATGGTGCGCCGCCATCTCAGCGGCGATTTCCATTTTGTCTGCCTGACGGACGATGCCGAAGGTATCCGCCCCGAGGTGCAATGCCTGCCCATCCCGCCATTGGACCTGCCCGCGGGTATTCCCGAGCGCGGCTGGAACAAGCTGGCCACTTTCACTGCCGATCTGCATGGTTTGCGCGGCACGGCACTGTTCCTGGATGTGGACGTGGTGGTCACCGGCAGCCTGGACGATTTCTTCACCCAACCGGGTGATTTTCTCATCATCCACGATTACAAACGCCCCTGGCGTATTACCGGCAACTCTTCGGTCTACCGGTTTGAACTGGGCGCGCACCCCGACGTTCTGGAATATTTTCGCGGGCATTTCAACGAAATTCGCCAGCAGTTCCGCAACGAACAAGCTTATCTGTCGGACTTCCTGCACAAGCAAGGCAAGCTGCAATACTGGCCAACCGAATGGTGCCCCAGCTTCAAGTACGACGGCATCCCCACCTGGCCGACCAATTACTGGAAACCACCTTTTGTTCCCGCAGGTGCGCGGGTGGTGATTTTCCATGGTGAATGCAATCCGCCAGACGCACTGGCAGGACGGCGCAACCGGCGCTTTCGCTTTATCCAGCCCGCCACCTGGGTGGCCGAGCACTGGCA
This sequence comes from Simplicispira piscis, assembly GCF_054783455.1. Classification (NCBI taxonomy): domain Bacteria; kingdom Pseudomonadati; phylum Pseudomonadota; class Betaproteobacteria; order Burkholderiales; family Comamonadaceae; genus Simplicispira; species Simplicispira piscis. Next base: position 49,394 of record NZ_BAAGQN010000017.1, on the reverse strand, counting down.
CGAGTAAGAGCGGAAAAAACCGTCCTCAGGCGGGCAGTGGCCGCGTCGGGCCGCGCAGCGTATGCCACAGGGTTGCCAGCGCACAGCCCCATTGCAGGGCGTACATGAGCGTCCCCACGCTGTGCCATAGCCGCAGATCCTGCCGCGCCACGATGCGTGGCGCCACGCCAAATTGCACCAAAAGCGCCAGCAGGAGGCCAAACACTATAAAAAGTGTAGCTTCTCGCGCCCATGGATAAAGCGTTACATCCCCTTTTGGCCTTGAAACCAGCAGCAAGAGCACGCAGCAGACCACGGACACCCAGGTCTGGGCCGCAAACAGCCGTGCCGCCATGCTGCCCGCCATGGCCGGCGTGGGCAGGTACACAAACAGCAAGGGCACAGCCAGAAAGCCAATGGCCCCCAGGCTTCCCCACCAGAGCGCAGCAAGCAGTGCAGGAAAACGGGCAGTCATGGCGCAGGCCTGGGCCGGTCAGACGTAGCTGACGCCCACGATTTCATAGCGACGAATACCACCCGGCGCCTGCACTTCGGCCGTGTCGCCCTCTTCCTTGCCGATGAGCGCACGCGCGATGGGACTGGAAATGTTGATCAACCCCAGCTTCAGGTCAGCCTCGTCCTCGCCCACGATCTGGTAGGTCACAGCGTCGCCCGTGTTTTCGTCTTCCAGCTCCACGGTCGCGCCAAAAACCACCTTGCCTTCGGCATCAATGCTGCCGGGGTCGATGATCTGCGCGGCCGACAGTTTGCCCTCGACGTCCTGGATACGCCCCTCAATGAAGCCTTGGCGGTCCTTGGCCGCTTCGTACTCGGCGTTTTCGCTCAAATCGCCCTGCGCGCGCGCCTCGGCAATCGCCGCTATGACCGCTGGACGATCTACAGTTTTGAGTCGATGCAGTTCGGCTTTAAGTTTCTCGGCGCCGCGCTTGGTAATGGGAATGGTGGCCATTCTCTCCGTCTCCATGGGTGTATAGGGGTGCCGCGCATTGCGCGACTGGTTCTGCGCGCCACAACGATGTGGCGACGCCCAAAAGCAAACCGCCGCACGTTGCCGCGCGGCGGTTTGGGTTCATGCGGCAATTATGCCGTGTTTGAAACCGGTCGCGAACCCCGCGGGGTTCGGCCTCCAGTTCTTAAGTCGCTGGTACGAATTCAGGCCTGCAGTTGTGCGTGCATCTCTTGCACAGAAATAACATCCAGTTGGTCCATGTGCTTCATACCCTCGACAGCGGCCTCGGCACCGAAAATGGTCGTAAAGGTGGTGACCCGTGCCTGCAGCGAACTGGTGCGGATGGCACGCGAGTCGGCAATGGCGTTGCGGCGCTCTTCCACCGTGTTGATGACCATGACGATTTCGTTGTTCTTGATCATGTCCACGATGTGCGGGCGCCCTTCGGTCACCTTGTTCACCACCTGCACTGGCACCCCGGCAGCGGCGATGGCAGCAGCCGTGCCCTTGGTGGCGACGAGCTCAAAGCCCAATTCCACCAATTGGCGCGCAATGTCCACGGCGCGCGCCTTGTCGGCGTTCTTCACCGTCAGGAACACCTTGCCCGAGGTCGGCAGTTTGGTGCCAGCGCCAAGCTGGCTCTTGACGAAGGCCTCGCCGAATGTCTTGCCCACGCCCATGACTTCGCCAGTGGACTTCATCTCGGGGCCCAGGATGGTGTCTACGCCCGGGAACTTGACGAACGGGAAGACGGCCTCTTTCACGCTGAAGTACGGCGGCGTCACCTCCTTGGTGATACCCTGGCTGGCCAGCGTCTGGCCTGCCATGCAGCGCGCGGCCACCTTGGCCAGCTGGATGCCCGTCGCCTTGCTGACGAACGGTACTGTGCGGGAGGCACGCGGGTTCACTTCCAGCACGTAGATGATGTCCTGGCCATCGACTTCCTGGATGGCGAACTGCACGTTCATCAGGCCCACCACACTCAGGCCCTCTGCCATGGCCGCTGTCTGGCGCTTGATTTCGTCCACCGTGGCCTTGGAGAGGTAGTACGGCGGCAGCGAGCACGCCGAATCGCCGCTGTGCACACCCGCCTGTTCAATGTGCTCCATCACGCCGCCAATAAAGACCTGGCCAGCCGTGTCGCGCACGCAGTCGACGTCGCATTCGATGGCATTGGAGAGGAAGCGGTCGAGCAGCACGGGCGAGTCGTGGCTGACCTTGACGGCTTCGCGCATGTAGCGCTCAAGGTCGCGCTGCTCGTGCACAATTTCCATGGCGCGACCACCCAGCACATAGCTCGGGCGCACCACCAAGGGGTAGCCCAGGGCCTCGGCTTTTTCCAGGGCCTCGGCCTCGGTGCGGGCCGTGGCGTTGGGCGGCTGGCGCAGGTTCAGCTTGCCCAGCAGTTGCTGGAAACGTTCACGGTCTTCTGCCGCATCGATCATGTCCGGGCTGGTGCCGATGATGGGCACACCTGCCGCTTCCAGGTCCAGCGCCAGCTTCAAAGGCGTCTGCCCGCCGTACTGCACGATGACGCCATGGGGCTTTTCCTTGTCGACGATCTCCAGCACATCTTCCAGCGTGACCGGCTCAAAGTACAGACGATCCGAGGTGTCGTAGTCGGTGGACACGGTTTCGGGGTTGCAGTTGACCATGATGGTCTCGTAGCCGTCCTCGCGCATGGCGAGCGCTGCGTGCACGCAGCAGTAGTCGAATTCGATGCCTTGACCAATGCGGTTGGGCCCGCCGCCCAGCACCATGATTTTTTTCTTGTCGGTCGGCTCCGCCTCGCACTCTTCCTCGTAGGTCGAGTACAGATAGGCCGTGTTGGTGGCAAACTCGGCCGCGCAGGTGTCCACCCGCTTGTAGACCGGGCGCACATTCAGTGCTCGGCGCTGGTCGCGCACGGCCTTTTCGGTGGTTTTGAGCAACTTGGCCAGACGCCGGTCAGAAAAACCTTTTTGTTTCAAAGTGCGCAGCTCGCTGGCATCCAGCGCCGCCAAGGCGCCCTCGCCTTTCTCGGCGGTCAGCTTGTCGATGTCAAGCTCGATTTTCACGATCTGCTCGATCTGCACCAGGAACCAGCGGTCGATCTTGGTCAGTTCAAACACCTCGTCCACCGACAGCCCCATGGCAAAGGCGTCACCCACGTACCAGATGCGCTCGGGGCCGGGCTCGCCCAGCTCCTTTTCCAGCACTTCGCGGTCCTGGGTTTTTTCGTTCATGCCATCCACGCCCACTTCCAGACCCCGCAGGGCCTTCTGGAAGGATTCCTGGAAGGTGCGACCCATGGCCATGACCTCGCCCACACTCTTCATCTGTGTGGTCAGGCGGCTGTCGGCTGCAGGGAATTTTTCGAAAGCAAATCGTGGAATCTTGGTGACCACGTAATCAATCGAAGGCTCGAACGACGCGGGCGTAGCACCACCCGTGATTTCGTTGCGCAGCTCGTCGAGCGTGTAGCCCACCGCCAGCTTGGCGGCTACCTTGGCAATCGGGAAGCCCGTGGCCTTGGACGCCAGCGCCGACGAGCGCGACACGCGCGGGTTCATTTCGATGACGATCATGCGGCCGTCTTTGGGATTGACGGCGAACTGCACGTTCGAACCGCCCGTATCCACACCAATCTCACGCAGCACCGCCAGGCTGGCGTTGCGCATGATCTGGTACTCCTTGTCGGTCAGCGTCTGCGCGGGTGCTACGGTGATCGAGTCACCAGTGTGCACGCCCATCGGGTCGAGGTTTTCGATCGAGCAAATGATGATGCAATTGTCCGCCTTGTCGCGCACCACTTCCATCTCAAACTCTTTCCAGCCCAGGAGCGATTCTTCAATCAGCAGCTCGTTGGTGGGCGAGGCTTCCAGGCCGCGCTTGCAGATGGTCTCGAACTCTTCGGGGTTGTAGGCAATACCACCACCGGTGCCGCCCAGCGTGAAACTGGGGCGGATGACGGTGGGAAAACCCAGGGTTTTCTGCACCGCCCAGGCTTCATCCATGTTATGGGCAATGCCGGAGCGCGCCGAATCCAGGCCGATGCGCGTCATCGCATCCTTGAACTTGAGGCGGTCTTCGGCCTTGTCGATGGCCTCGGGTGTGGCGCCGATCAGCTCCACCTTGTATTTGTGCAAAACCCCGTTACGCCAGAGATCCAACGCGCAGTTCAACGCGGTTTGCCCGCCCATGGTGGGCAGGATGGCGTCGGGGCGTTCCTTGGCGATGATTTTCTCGACCGTCTGCCAGGTGATGGGCTCGATGTAGGTGACGTCGGCCGTGGCCGGGTCGGTCATGATCGTCGCGGGGTTGCTGTTGATCAGGATGACCTTGTAGCCTTCTTCCCGCAGCGCCTTGCAGGCCTGCACGCCGGAGTAGTCGAACTCGCAGGCCTGCCCAATCACGATGGGGCCGGCGCCGATGATGAGAATGCTTTGAATGTCGGTGCGTTTTGGCATGGGAAATCAATGGTTGGGTTCGCTGGGCACGTCCGCCTCGGGTCGGCGGCGGTGCAGGTGCGCAAGCAAGACGGCGGCACGTTCGGCGGGCAGATTCTTCTGCATCAGCTGCAGCAGGCCATCGCCCTGCACAAGCGGGCTGAGCACCTCGGTCTCGGCCTCATGGAACGTCACATCCCATTCGGCCAGTGTTTCTTCGAACGTGGCGTCGTCCCAGGTCTTGCCTTTGGCGATCAGGGTGACGAGCGGAAGCGCCTTGCGTTCCACAAATGCCTTGCGATACGGTTTTTGTTGCCAGCGTTCGCCGAACCACTCGCGATGGTTCGGAGCCAGGCTCAGAATGCGCTTGTGGATCGCCTTCTCAAGCGCTGCAGCAGGAAAGCTGAAGAGCTTCATGCCGCAGTGGCCTTGGTGCGCGCATCACGCATGGTGTCGACAAACCGGTCAAACAGCCCATCAATGTCGGAGGTACCGGGAGAGGCCTCCGGGTGGCCCTGAAAACTGAAGGCGGGACGGTCGGTGTACTCCAGCCCCTGCAACGAGCCGTCGAACAGGCTCAGGTGCGTTGCCCGCACCTGCGCGGGCAACGAGTCAAGCTGCACTGCAAAACCGTGGTTCTGGCTGGTGATGCTCACGCGCCCGGTGACAAGCTCTTCCACAGGATGGTTGGCGCCATGGTGGCTGTTGTCCATCTTGAACGTGCTCGCGCCCGCCGCCAGCGCCATGATCTGGTGGCCCAGGCAAATGCCGAAGGTGGGCTTGCCCGTTTCGAGCAGCGTGCGCACCGCCTCAATGGCGTAGGTACAAGGCGCTGGATCGCCGGGCCCGTTGGAGAGAAAGATGCCGTCGGGCTGCAGCGCGAGCACCTGCGCAGCAGGCGTCTGTGCCGGCACCACGGTGACCTTGCAACCGCGCTCGGCCAGCATGCGCAGGATGTTGTATTTGACGCCGAAATCGTAGGCCACAACGTGATATTTCGGCGCCGTCTGCACGCCGTAGCCACTGCCCAGCGTCCATTCGGTCTGCGTCCACTCGTAAGATTTTTCGGTCGTCACCACCTTGGCGAGGTCAAGACCTGCCATGGAAGGTGCGCCGCGCGCGGCGGCAATCGCCTGGTCAATGCGCTCCTGCGTCACCGATTCACCCACTGCGAGGCCGACGATGGCACCATTTTGCGCACCCTTGTCGCGCAGCAGGCGGGTGAGCTTGCGCGTGTCGATGTTGGCGATGGCCACGGTGCCTTCGCGCACCAGGTACTCGGGCAGGATCGCGGTAGCGCGGAAGTTGCTGACAAGCAGCGGCAGGTCTTTGATGACAAGGCCTGCAGCCTGGACTTTCGGGGATTCGACGTCCTCCGTGTTGACACCGTAGTTGCCGACATGCGAGACCGTGAGGGTCACGATCTGCTGGCAGTAACTGGGGTCCGTGAGGATTTCCTGATAGCCGGTCATGGAGGTGTTGAACACCACCTCACCGACGGTGGAGCCAACGGCTCCAATCGAATTGCCGATAAAGACCGTGCCGTCTGCGAGCGCCAGAATGGCGGGCGGGAATGTTCCCTGTAGAGACAAAAGCACTGGGTTCTCCGGATGGTTACGGTCGCCCGGCGCCTGCAGGCCCGCTGCATCAAATGCCTGCGGCTGCTCTCAGATGGGTTATTGCTTTGGGTGCGGTCGGGCGACGCTGTTGCGAGAAAAGCCCTTGATTATAGCGCTGCGCTTCTGGGTACGCACCGACGCAGATTCCGCAAGAACTTGTCACGCAAGCACATGTTCCGTGTGTTGCAAGCAGCAGCGACGCACCTGGCCTGTCGGACTTGGGAATCGTCGGCTGCCCATCGGCCCCAGCCCGACAGGCTAGGCCAGGTGCACTGCCAGTGTGCATCGTGCATGAAGATTCGCGTGGCAAACAGCCCAGTAGCCTTCTGCAGTACCGGAAAAATACGCCCGACCAAGGCGATTTTGTGCGCAACCAATAACACCATGGGCGCTTTTTCAGCGCATGGCACCGCTGGCGTGCAGGCAGATGGCCGCTGCAGCCGCCACATTCAACGACTCTTCTCCTCCGGGCTGCGCAATGCGAATGCGCAGGGCGGCCCTCTCCTCCAAAGCAGCAGAAACACCCTGCCCTTCGTGCCCCATGACCCAGGCGCAGGGCCAGGGCAGTTCGGCGCGGTGCAGGAAGTCGCCTTCGTGCACATGGGTCACCAAGATCGGCACCCTGAGTGGCCCAAGGTCTTCAAGGCCCGCTGCTTCGATCAGGTTCAGCGCGAAATGCGCGCCCATGCCTGCCCGCAAAACCTTGGGCGACCACAGGGCGGCACTGCCCTTGAGGGCAATCACCTGCCTGAAACCAAACGCAGAGGCGCTGCGCAGGATGGAACCCACGTTGCCTGCGTCCTGGACGCGGTCGAGCACCACGGTCGCCTCGTCCGGCTGCAGAGCCGTACCAACAGGCACATCGATGATGAAGCCCATCTGGGCCGGTGACTCCAGGCCGCTGATGTCGGTAAACAAGGCATCGGCGAGCACTATTGATTTACTAGCTGCTTGCGCCCATTCCACGGACGCTAGAGGCCAAAAAGACTCAGAAAAAACCGCGATCGACACGGTTTGTCCACGCGCCAGCGCCGCACGGCAGAGGTGATCACCCTCCAGCCAGACGCGGCCTTGCTTGCGATACGCCGTGGTGTCCTGCGCCAGGCGCCGCAGATCCTTGACGAAAGTGTTGTCCCGGGAATGGATAACAACCACGGAGGGCGAAGTCATCGGCACACCGCTTCACGCAGGTTCAGCGCAACAGGCGCAAACGAGCGCCGGTGGTGCATGCACGCGCCATGCTCCTGCAGGGCGGCCATGTGCGCAGCGGTGCCATAGCCTTTGTGCCCGGCAAACCCGTATTGTGGAAACTCTGCGTGCACCTGCGCGCACCAGCGGTCACGGTGCACCTTGGCCAGAATGGATGCCGCCGAGATGGCGGGGACCAACGCATCGCCCTTGACGATGGCCTCGGCCGGCATATCGAGTCGGGGCAGTCGGTTGCCATCCACGAGCACCAAGGCCGGTTTAAGGCGCAGCCCCATCACGGCCCGCTGCATGGCCAGCAGCGTCGCCTGCAGAATGTTGAGGCGGTCGATCTCTTCCACGGAAGCCTCGGCAATGCTGCAGCACAGCGCCTTGGCACGGATTTCGTCGTAGAGCTTTTCGCGCCGCAGCGGCGTGAGCTTCTTGGAATCTGCCAACCCGGCAATCGGGCGCAAATCATCCAGAATCACTGCAGCGGCCACCACCGGGCCGGCCAATGGGCCACGGCCGGCCTCATCCACCCCGGCCATCAGGCCGGAGGGATGCCATGGCAGGCAGGCTTGTTCAGACCGTGGTGGCAAGGACTTTCTGGATGGCATCGGCGGCCAGTTGAGGGGTGTTGCGCCGCAAGGTTTCATGCAGCAAGGTAAAGCGCTGGTGCAGCGCCATCATGCGTCCAGGGTCGTGTTTCAGCGCATCAAACCACTGCAGCACTGCGGCTGCCAGTGCCTGCGGCGTGGCATCGTCCTGAAGGAGTTCGGGCACCACAAAATCATTGCACAGAATATTGGGCAGCCCCACCCAGGGCTGTAACTGCTTGCGGCGCATCAGCCGCCAGCTCAGGGGGTGCATGCGGTAGCCAATGACCATGGGGCGCTTGAACAGCGCTGCTTCCAGGGTGGCGGTGCCGCTGGCAATCAGCGTCACATCACAAGCCGCCAACGCGGTGTGGGACTGGCCAGGAATGACCTGCAGCACATGGCCCAGACCGCAGTCGCGCGCCGCTTGTTCGATGCGACTCTGCAGCGCAGGTACTGCGGGAACTATCATTTTAATAGCTGGTAGCGCTTGATGGATAAGCGCTGCAGCCTCAAAAAACCTTGGAGTGATGTACTGCACCTCGGCCGAGCGACTCCCGGGCAGGATGGCCAGCACGGCACCACTGTCCTGCAAGCCCAGTTGGGCGCGGGCCGCGCTGCGATCGGGCGCCATGGGAATCACACCTGCCAGAGGGTGGCCCACATAGGTGGCTGCAATGCCATGGCGTTCGAGCAGCGCGGGCTCGAACGGGAAGATGCACAACACATGGTCGGCCGCACGGCGGATTTTCTCAACGCGATCGGCGCGCCAGGCCCAGATCGATGGGCAGACAAAATGCACGGTCTTGATGCCCGCAGCGCGCAGATCCGCTTCGAGGCCCAGGTTGAAATCAGGGGCATCAACACCGATGAACACACCCGGGCGCTCACGCAGCAGGCGGGCCCGCAACTGGCGGCGGATATGGATGATTTCACCCAACCGCCGCAGCAACTCAAAGCTGTAGCCATGCACCGCCAGTTTTTCGCTGGGCCACCAGGCTTCAAAGCCCCGGCGGGCCATCTGCGGGCCACCAATGCCATGGCTGGAGAGGCCGGGCCACACATCGCGCAAGCCGTCCAGCAGCAACCCGGCCAACAGATCACCCGAGGTTTCGCCCGCCACCAGGGCGACGCGGGGGCTGTGCTCCATGGCCGTCAGCGCACGATGCCGCGTGTGGAGGCATCGAGAAACGCCAGCAGCAGAGCAATGTCGGCTACGGCCTGTGCATTGGCTTGGGTGCTCGCCAATTCGGCAATCGCGGTGCGCGAGGCTTCCAGCGTGAGACCCTGGCGGTACAGCAGACGGTGCATCTGCCGGATGGCGGCCAACCGATCAGCCGAGAAACCGCGCCGACGCAATCCCTCCAGGTTCAGGCCGCGCACGGTCAGGGGATTGCCATCGACCATCATGTAAGGCGGCACATCCTGCGAAATATGGCTACCAAAGCCCGCCATAACATGGGCACCAATCTTGACGAACTGGTGCACTCCCGTCAGCCCACCGATGATGGCCTGGTCACCCACCTGCACATGGCCGGCCAGCGTCGCATTGTTGGCCAGAATGGTCTGGTGGCCCACCACACAGTCGTGCGCAATGTGGACATAAGCCATGACCCAGTTGTCGTTGCCCACCGTGGTGACCCCCCGGTCCTGCACGGTGCCGGTGTTGACGGTACAAAACTCGCGAAAGGTATTGCGATCGCCAATGCGCAGTTCGGTGGGCTCGCCTGCGTATTTCTTGTCCTGCGGAGCAGCGCCCAGCGAGACGAACTGGTAGATGCGGTTGTCCTGGCCAATGGTAGTCCGGCCTTCGATCACGCAGTGCGGCCCCACCGTAGTGCCCGCGCCAATGCTGACATGCGGGCCAATGACGGCATAGGGCCCCACCGTGGCAGTGGTATCGATGCGTGCCTGGGCATCGACAACGGCAGTGGGGTGGATGTTATTCACGGCGTACCGCGCTCCTTCAGCCCACGGCGCGCATGGTGCACATGAGTTCGGCTTCGCAGGCCACCTCCTCGCCTACCCGGGCCACACCCTTGAACTTCCAGATGCCGCCACGCACGCGGTCGATGGTGATGTCCAGGACCAGTTGATCGCCTGGTTCAACGGGGCGTTTGAAACGAGCCCCGTCGATGCCCACAAAATAGTAGATATTGTTTTCGTCCGGTACCTGGCCCATCGCATCGAAGGCCAGCAAGCCCGCCGCCTGGGCCAGAGCCTCCAGGATCAACACCCCTGGCATGACAGGATGCCCCGGGAAATGCCCCATGAAGTAAGGCTCGTTGAACGTGACGTTCTTGATGGCCCTGATGCGCTGGTTGCGCTCGAGTTCAAGCACCTTGTCCACCAGCAGAAAGGGATAGCGGTGGGGTAGTTGCTTGAGAATTGCGTGAATATCCATCATGGGCGTTCAATCTTGTTGTTCTGTAGAAGGCTTTCGAGGGCCTTGATACGCTCGCGCAGGCTATGCAACTGCTTGAGCGTGGCAGCGTTTTTTTCCCAGCGTGCATTGTCGTCGATGGGGAACATCCCTGTGTACTGACCGGGTCGTGTCAACGACCGCGTCACCGTCGTGGAGGCCGATACGTGCACATGGTCCGCCAGCGTCAAGTGCCCCAGCACGATGCCGCCACCGCCGACAGTGCAGTGGGCGCCGATCGTGGCGCTGCCGGCCACGCCAACACAGCCAGCCATGGCCGAATGTCGGCCAATATGCACGTTGTGGCCAATTTGAACCAGGTTGTCGAGCTTGACGCCGTCTTCGATCACGGTGTCCTGCAGCGCACCACGGTCAATGCAGGTGTTGGCACCAATCTCCACATCGTCACCAATGCGCACGGCGCCCAGCTGCTCGATCTTGACCCAGGTTCCGCCCTCGGGCGCAAAACCAAAGCCATCGGCGCCAATGACCACGCCAGCATGCACGATGCAGCGCTCTCCGATATGACAGTCTTCACCCAGTGTGACGCGCGACTTGAGCACCGTACCCGCACCGATGCGGGCGCCGCGCTCGATCACGCACAAGGGCCCCACCCAAGCCGTGGCATGCACCTGGGCCTCGCTGTGTACAACAGCGCTGGGGTGCACCCCCGGCAACACCGGCGGCGCATGCCGCTTACGCCAGAGCTGCGTGGCCCGGGCGAAATAGGCATAAGGATCATCAGCCACAATGCAGGTGCCCCGCGCCATCGCGACCTCGCGCATTGCAGGCGCCACAATGACACAGGCCGCCTGGGAGGCGGCCAGTTGCTGCTGGTAGCGCGGATTGCTGAGAAAACTCAACTCCTGCGCTTGTGCTGCCTCCAGCGGGGCCAGCCGGGTGATCTCGGTGCCGGGATCACCCTCCAGCGTTCCACCCAGTGCCTCGATGAACTCGGCCAGGCGCAAACTCACGCGACGTCCACCTTGTGGCTGCTGTAGTTACTTGGTAGGCGCAGCATTCAGCGCTTTGATCACCTTGTCGGTGATATCGTGCTTGGGACTGATGTAGACGGCTTGGTCCACGATGATGTCGTATTTTTCTTGCTCAGCCAGCTGCTTGACGATCTTGTTGACGCGATCACTCATCTGGTTGAGTTCTTCATTCTTGCGGGAATTCAGATCTTCCTGGAATTCGCGGCGCTTGCGTTGAAAGTCACGGTCCTGGTCCACCAACTGACGCTGGCGCGTCTGTCGCTGGCTCTCGGACAGCGTGGGAGCATCGCGCTCGAATTTTTCGGTGGCCGACTTCAGGGTCGCGCCCAGATCATTGATTTCCTTGTCGCGGCGGGAGAATTCTTGCTCCAGCTTGGCCTGCGCCGCCTTGGCCGTGTTGGCCTCGCGGAAGACGCGATCAGTCTGGAGGAAACCCGCCTTGAATTCCTGCGCTTGCACAGGGAGCGCAGCACCAAAAGAACCCAGCAGTATCGCCAAGGCGATGGGACGAGAAAAATGTGTCATTAGAAGGATGTTCCGATCTGGAATTGCAGTTCTTGGATTCTATCGCCAGCAAACTTACGCACAGGCTTGGCGTAAGCCAGGCGCAATGGGCCCAGTGGCGAAATCCAGCTCAGCCCGATGCCCACGGAAGCGCGCATTTCGCTCAGGCGCATTTTTTCGCCGTCGCCATACACGTTGCCCACGTCGAGGAAAGTAAAGACGCGCAATGTCCGGTCATTACCAGCTCCCGGGAACGGAGCGATGAGTTCGGTATTGAAAGTAAGCTTCTTGGGACCGCCCAACGAAGCCCCGGTAACGTCGCGCGGGCCCAGGGTTCCCTGGTCAAAACCACGCACCGAGCCCAGGCCACCCGAGTAGAAGTTCTTGAATACCGGGAACGGCCTGCCGCCCATGCCCTTGCCCAGGCCTACCTCGCCATTGAAAGCCAGGGTGAATTTTTTGCTCAGGGGCACATACTGCTGGTACTGGTAATTGGCGCGCACATAACGCGCGTCTCCCGCCACCGACCAATCCGTATTGAGCCGCTGGTAGCGGCCCGTGTTGGGTGCCAGTGCGCTGTCACGGCTATCACGCGACCAGCCAATGGTGAGCGGCACCGCTGAACTGGATGCACCGTAGCGATCTGCATAGCTAAGGTAAGCCGCCGGGATGTTGGTGCCGGCCTTGATGCGGGTTTGCTCCAGGGCACCACCAAAAAAGACCGTGTCGGTCTCGCTGAACGGCACGCCAAAACGGATACCAGCCCCGGTGGTGATGAGCTCGTAATTGCCGCCCTGGTCCTCGTAGGGTTTGTCAGAGCGGTAATACAGATCCAGGGTGCGCGAGATACCGTCCTTGGTGAAATACGGATCGGTGGTGCTGAACACCAGCGTACGCTTGAACTTGCTGGTGTTCAGGTCTACACCCAAATAATTGCCCGAGCCAAAAATGTTTTCCTGCTTGATTGCGAAGGAAAAAGATATTTTTTCTGCACTGGAAAAACCTGCTCCTAGCTGCAGGGAACCCGTAGGCTTTTCGGCCACGGTGATCAAGAGGTCCACCTGGTCGGGCGCACCGGGAACCTCCAGCGTCTCGATGTTGACCTCGGTGAAATAACCAAGACGATCCACGCGATCGCGGGAGATGCGGATTTTTTCTCCGTCGTACCACGAGGCCTCGTACTGCCGGAACTCGCGCCGGATCACTTCGTCGCGGGTGCGGTCATTGCCTGCCACACTGATGCGGCGCACATAGGCGCGGCGCACGGGTTCGGCCTGCAGCACCAGGGCTACGCGGCCATTTTCGCGGTCGATCTCAGGAACGGCTTCGATGCGTGCAAACGCAAAACCAAAATTACCGAAATGCTCGGAGAACGCCTTGGTGGTTTCTGCCACCTGGTCGGCGTTGTAGGGTTCGCCGGGACGAATGGTGACCAGTGACTTGAATTCGTCTTCGCGTTCCAGGAAATTGCCTTCGAGCTTGACACTCGACACGACGAACCGCTCGCCTTCGGTGACGTTGACCGTGATGGAGATGTCCTGCTTGTCTGGAGAAATCGCTACCTGGGTCGAATCAATGCGGAATTCCAAATATCCCCGCTGCAGGTAGTACGAGCGCAAGGTCTCCAGGTCGGCATTGAGTTTGGTGCGCGCATAGCGATCCGACTTGGTATACCAGCTCAACCAGCCGCCGGTATCCTGGTCAAACAGGCCTTTGAGCGTAGACTCGCTGAACGCCTTGTTGCCAACAATGCGGATGTCCTTGATGCGCGCTGTATCCCCCTCCACCACCGAAAAGGTGAGGTTGACGCGGTTGCGCTCGATGGGCGTGACGGTGGTGATCACCTCGGCGCCATAGAAGCTCTTGTTGATGTACTGGCGCTTGAGTTCCTGCTCGGCGCGATCGGTGAGCGCCTTGTCGTACGGACGGCCATCGGTCAGGCCGATGTCGCGCATGGATTTTTTGAGCACGTCCTTGTCGAATTCACGCGAGCCGACAAAATCGACGTCGGCAATCGTGGGGCGCTCCTCGACCACCACCACCAGGACGCCCCCCGTCGCTTCAAGGCGTACATCCTTGAACAAGCCCAGACCAAACAACGCGCGAATGGCAGCGGCCCCCTTGTCGTCGTTGTACTCATCGCCCACACGCAAGGGCATGGAGGAAAAAACGGTTCCGGGCTCCACGCGCTGCAGGCCCTCCACACGAATATCCTGCACCTTGAAAGGTTCCAGGGCCCACGCGGCCTGGGCAGCAAAAATCATGGCAGCGACAGCTGTCACGGTGCGTGCACCGAAGCGATTGATATGTTTTTTCATGAATGAAGCCGGTGCCACCAATGCGCAGGCATGGCGGCCAAAAGGTTAGCCAAAGAGCCGGGAGATATCGTTAAACATAGCGATGGACATCATCAACAGCAGCACAGCGATTCCGCCGCGCTGCAAGCGCTCCATCCAGGCATCCGAGACACCCCTGCCCGTCACGCCCTCCCAAAGATAATACATCAGGTGCCCACCGTCGAGGACGGGCAGCGGCAACAGGTTCAGCACACCCAGACTCACACTGATCAAGGCCAGAAAGGCCAGGTACTGCGTCAGCCCCATGCTGGCAGACCGCCCCGCATAGTCAGCAATCGTCAGGGGACCGCTGATGTTCTTGAGCGAAGCTTCTCCGATGACCATGCGGCCCATCATGCGCAAGGTCAACACCGACACCTGCCAGGTGCGCGTGACACCGCTCCACAGGCCTTCGAAAGGCCCGTATTGCACGGTAGTGAACTCTGGCCGTGCGCCCACATAGGCGCCCACGCGCCCGATCAGCTCGCCCTGGTCCTGCTGTACCTCGGGCTGCACGTCCAACGTCAGGGCCTGCGTGCCCCGCTGGATGCGCCAGGGCTGCGAGACAGGCTTCCCATCGTGCACCGATCCACGGATCAGCGCACGCAGCTGTTGGCCATCAACCACCTCCACGGCGCCAATGCGCAGCACCACATCACCCTCGCGCAGGCCTGCACGCTGGGCCGCACTGTCGGCCATCACTTCGCCCATCACTGGGCGCGTCCACGGCCCCACGATGCCGATCATCTGCATGAGGCGCGCATCGGCTTCCCGGGTATCCAGTTGATTCAGGGCAAGCACTACCGTGCGCTGGCTGGCCCCCGGCGTAGGTTCAAGCTCCAAGCGCACCGGAGTCGCTTCTAATGCGCCGCGTGTGAGCAACCAGCGCAGGTCTTCAAAGGACCGCACGGGCTGGGGCTCCTCGTTGCCAATCGCCGCATTGCGCACCAGCTCCCCGCCATGCAGGCCTGCCGACTCGGCCACAGAACCCGGCACCGGTCGTGCGAGGTAGGCCATGGGCTCCTGCACCCCCATCCAATTGACCGTGGCATAAAGCAGCACCGCCAGAACAAGGTTGGCCACTGGGCCCGCAGCCACGATGAGCGCCCGCGAGCGCAGCGACTGGGTATTAAAGGCCAGATGGCGCTCTTCGGGAGGTACCGGCGCTTCGCGCTCGTCCAGCATGCGTACAAAACCGCCCAGCGGAAATGCCCCCAGCACAAACTCGGTGGGAGAACCCTTGGGCTGCCAGCGCAGCAGTGGCTTGCCAAAGCCCACCGAAAAGCGCAGAACTTTCACGCCGCAAGCCACCGCCACACGGTAGTGGCCATATTCGTGCACGGCAATCAACAGCCCCAGGGCCACAAGAAAGGCAACAATGGTCAACATGCGTATCCCCGTGAAATCAGGTGGCAGCGCCTAGGCTGCCAACCGCAAAGCGATCCGTTGCGCAACTGCACGCGCATCGGCGTCCAACGCCAGCAGGTCTGCGAGCGAATCGGGATTGGAGAGAGAGACGGCAGACAAAGTTTCCAGATTCAGCGCATGGATCTGGTCAAAACGGATGCGCCGCTCCAGGAATGCCGCTACCGCCACTTCGTTGGCGGCATTGAGCACCGCCGTGGTACCGGCAGGAGCCTCCAGCGACTCCCACGCCAAGCGCAGTCCCGGAAACCGCTCAGGATGGCCATGGTTGTCAATGGATTCAAATGTCATGGCGCCCAGGGCATGGAAGTCCAGTACGGCCGCGCCGGACTCCACGCGCTCGGGCCAGGCCAGGCCATAGGCAATGGGTACCCGCATGTCTGGCGTGCCCAACTGCGCCACCACCGAGGTGTCGCGGTACTGCACCATGGAATGGATGATGCTTTGCGGATGGATCACCACATCGAGCTGCCGGGGCGACAGCCCAAAGAGATAACGCGCCTCGATCACTTCCAGCGCCTTGTTCATCATCGTGGCCGAATCGACCGAGATCTTGCGCCCCATGACCCAGTTGGGGTGTGCGCAGGCTTGCTCAGGCGTCACATCGCGCAGGCTGCCAGGCGATCTCTGCCGAAACGGCCCCCCCGAAGCGGTGAGGATGATCTTTTCCACGCGCCGCGACCAGGTGGCAGGGTCTTCGGGCAGCGACTGAAAAATGGCGGAGTGCTCGCTGTCGATGGGCAGCAAGGTCGCCCCACCCTCGCGCACCGCACGCAGAAACACCTCACCCCCCACCACCAACGCTTCCTTGTTGGCCAGCAGAAGGCGTTTGCCCGCTCGGGCCGCAGCCAGACAGGGCGCCAGCCCGGCTGCCCCGACGATGGCGGCCATGACCATATCGACCTCTGCATGAGATGCTATTATTTCAATAGCTTCTGGCGCTTGCAGCACAAGCGTTGGAAGGTCATTTTGCTTAATTTTTTCTTGTAGCACCCGGCCATGCTCTGCACTGGCCATGACGGCATAGCGCGGAGTAAAACGGGCACACTGGGCCAGCATCAGGTCAACCTGGGTGGCGGCACTCAGCGCAAAAACCTCGAAACGTTCGGGGTGGCGTGCCACCACATCGAGCGTACTGGTGCCGATGGATCCTGTGGAGCCCAGCACCGTAATGCGTTGTTTCATGTCTTTACCAGTGTCATCAGCATCATGGCCAGCGGCAATGTGGGCAGCAATGCATCCACACGGTCGAGCACACCCCCATGGCCGGGCAGCAGGTTGCTGCTGTCTTTCACACCGGCACTGCGCTTGATGAGCGATTCAATGAGATCACCCACTACGCTCATGGCGACCATGAACAGCACTCCCAGCACCAGCACCCACCAGCCCTGGTTTGCCAGGCGTGTATACAGGCTGGCCACGGGTGCTTGCAGACGGGCATCGGCCACAACCCAACACACTGCCAGCAGCAACACACCAGCCACACCACCCCACACCCCCTCCCAACTCTTGCCCGGACTGATCGAGGGGGCAAGCTTGTTGCGGGTGAAACGCAGGCCGAACGCCCGGCCCGAAAAATAAGCCGCGATGTCGGCCATCCATACCAGCGTCATCACCGACAGCAGAAAGTTGATGCCCTCGATGCGCGCCTGCACCACGGCCAACCAAGCCAGCCACAACACCAGCACCCCTGCCAGCAATCGCACCGACCCGGGAATGCGCGGCCAGCCAGGAACACCCGCCCGCAGCAACCACGTGCCACCCAGCACCCAGAAGGCACCAGCCGCAACCCACAGCGCGCCCATCGGTCGCTCGGACCAACCCAGTGCCCACGAAGCGGCACACAATGCCACGCACACCGCCCCCACGGCCACCGAAGCCACAGGGCTGCAGCCATTGAGCCGACCCCATTCCCAGGCCGCGCCGGCCATCAGCACGAGCACGACGGTGGTAAACGGTACCGGCGAGGGATAAAACAGGGCTGGCAGCAAAATAGCCAGCAGGACCAGGGCGGTGATGATGCGCTGCTTCAGCATGGAGCCCTTTCAGGCACGCACCAGTCCGGGGTGCGCAGGCAGAATTTGTTCAGACGTCTTGCCAAATCGACGTTCCCGGGCATGGAAGGCCGCAATAGCCTCATCCAGCGCAGCATCATCGAAATCCGGCCAAAGCTTCTCACTGAAATACAACTCTGCATAGGCGGCTTGCCAAAGCAGGAAATTGCTCAGTCGCATTTCACCACCGGTACGGATCAGCAGGTCGGGGTCGGGCACATGGGCCAGTGCCATGGCGCTGTCCAGGCTGGCTTCGGTGATGGGTTCACCACGTGCCGCCAAGGCGGCTGCAGCCTGCGCCACATCCCAGCGGCCACCGTAATTGAAACAGACGTTTAACACAAGGCGGGTGTTGTGGGCCGTAGCGGCCTCGCCTTGCAGCAATCCGCTTTGTACTTTCTCGGAAAGCCCATCCCGCGCACCGACGAAATGCAGTTGCACGCCGTCCTTGCACAGTTGCGGTACTTCGCGCGAAAGCGCTTTGGCGAGCAACTCCATCAGGCCTGAAACTTCATCAGCAGGCCGATTCCAGTTTTCGGAGGAAAACGCAAACACCGTCAGCACGCCCACGCCACGCTGGGCACAGGCCTGCACGCAACGGCGCAGCACATCCACGCCCTGCTTATGCCCTGCAAGGCGCGGGAGGAAGCGGCGCTTGGCCCAGCGGCCATTGCCATCCATGACGATGGCGATATGGTGGGGCGGCACCAACTCCTGAGTGTTGGAAATGGACATGCGGACGGTCTTCAAACCGCCATGATTTCCTGCTCCTTGGCAACCACCAGGGCGTCGATCTCGACAATGTGCCGATCGGTCACCTTCTGGATGTCTGCCTCGGCGCGCTTTTGGTCGTCTTCAGACGCCAGCTTGTCCTTGACGAGCTTCTTCACGGCTTCATTGGCATCGCGCCGCAGGTTGCGCACGGCAATCTTGGCCGACTCTCCTTCGTTGCGTGCCAGCTTGGTCATTTCCTTGCGGCGCTCTTCGCTCATGGCCGGCATGGGAACGCGGATCAGATCTCCCAGGGACGCCGGGTTCAGTCCCAGGTCGCTCTCGCGGATGGCTTTCTCGATCTTGGCGCCCATGCCCTTTTCCCAGGGCTGCACACTGATGGTGCGCGAATCGAGCAGAGACACGTTGGCCACCTGCGACAGCGGCACCATGGACCCGTAATAGTCCACATGTATCGTGTCCAGCAAGGCAGGGTTGGCACGGCCCGTGCGAATTTTTTGCAGGTTATTTTTAAAAACCACGATGGATTGATCCATCTTGGCTTGCATGTTTGTCTTGATGTCGGCAGTCATGTTTTTTCCTCTGGGCACCAGGCAGCAAGGGCGGCCCGTTGCCGTCAAGCGTAAACCAGGGTTCCTTCGTCCTCGCCCATGACCACGCGCTTGAGCGCCCCCGGCTTGAAGATGGAAAACACCTTCACGGGCAGCTTTTGGTCACGGCACAGGGCAAATGCTGTGGCATCCATGATGCCCAGGTTGCGCACCATGGCCTCGTCAAAGCTGAGCGTGGTGTAGCGCGTGGCAGAAGGGTCCTTGTGCGGGTCGGCAGTGTATACGCCATCGACCTTGGTGGCCTTGAGCACCAGTTCGGCACCGATTTCGGCACCCCGCAAAGCGGCAGCGGTGTCGGTGGTGAAAAAAGGATTGCCTGTGCCAGCCGCAAAAACCACCACCTTGCCTTCTTCGAGGTACTGCAGTGCTTTGGGCCGCACATAAGGCTCCACCACCTGCTCGATCGAGATGGCGGACATCACCCGGGCCGTCAGGCCCTGCTTGTCCATCGCGTCAGCCAGGGCCAGAGCATTCATCACGGTGGCGAGCATGCCCATATAGTCCGCCGTCGCGCGATCCATCCCTTCAGCGCCGCCAGCGACGCCACGGAAGATGTTGCCACCACCGATCACCACGGCCACCTCCACCCCCATGCGGGTCACCTCAGCGACCTCCTGCACCATGCGGACGATGGTGGAGCGGTTGATACCGAAGGCGTCATCCCCCATGAGCGCCTCACCCGACAGCTTGAGCAAAATGCGCTTGTAGGCTGGCGTGGCGATGGTCATGGAAGTTCTCCGTAGGTCTGGGGGATGGGGCGGCAAATCAGGGCTATCAGTGGATCAGGCAGCGGCCTTGGCAGCGGCCACTTGGGCGGCCACTTCAGCAGCAAAATCGTCCACCTTCTTCTCGATGCCTTCACCGACTACGTACAGGGTGAAGCCCTTCACGGTGGTACCAGTGGCCTTGAGCATCTGCTCGACGGTCTGCTTGTCGTTCTTCACGAAAGCCTGGTTGAACAGCGAAACTTCCTTGAGGTACTTCTGCACGCCGCCTTCGATGCGCTTGGCAACGATTTCGTCGGACTGCACAGGCTTGCCTTCGGCCGTGGCCTTGGCGGCATCTTCCGCAGCCTTGGCGGCAGCGACAGAACGCTCTTTCTCGATCAGTTCGGCGGGAACGTCGGCACTGGTCAGGGCCACGGGCTTCATGGCGGCGATGTGCATGGCCACGTCCTTGGCAGCGATTTCGTCACCTTCGTACTCGACCACCACGCCGATGCGTGTGCCGTGCAGGTAGGAGGCGAGCTTGCTGCTGCTGCCAAAGTACTTGAAACGACGGAACGACATGTTTTCGCCGATCTTGCCGATCAGGCCCTTGCGCACATCTTCCAGCGTGGGGCCAAAGCTGTCCTGCTCATAAGGCAGTGCACCCAGGGCCGCGAGATCGGCGGGATTGTGCTTGCCCACCAACTCCGCTGCAGCCTGTGTCATGGCCAGGAAGCTATCGTTCTTGCTCACGAAATCGGTTTCGCTGTTCACTTCGATCAAACCGCCGGTGTTGCCAGCGATGTAGCAAGCAACAACGCCTTCGGCGGTGATGCGCGAAGCGGCCTTGCCAGCCTTGGTGCCGAGTTTGACGCGCAGCAACTCCTCGGCCTTGGCCATGTCGCCATCGGCTTCGGTCAGGGCTTTCTTGCATTCCATCATGGGGGCGTCGGTCTTGCCACGCAGTTCAGCGACCATGCTTGCGGTAATTGCAGCCATTTCTTATTTCTCCGTATTCAGTTCAATCGTTTCTAGATAAAAAAAGGGGGCCCATCAAGCCCCGCTTTTCTTCCGCGACGCAGCGCGCGGGCCGGGGCTTTAAGCGGCAGTTTCTTGCACTTCGACGAATTCGTCGGCACCCTCACCGGCAACAGCCTTGACCACTTCGGTCACGGCGTTGTTGCGGCCTTCAATGATGGCGTCGGCCATCGCGCGCACATACAGATCCACCGCCTTGGCCGAGTCATCGTTGCCAGGGATGATGTAGTCAATACCTTCGGGCGAGTGGTTGGTATCGACCACACCGATCAGCGGAATACCCAGCTTCTTGGCTTCGGCAATGGCGATCTTGTGGAAGCCCACGTCCACCACAAAAATGGCGTCGGGCAGCGCAGCCATGTCCTGGATGCCGCCGATGTCCTTTTCCAGCTTCTCGATCTCGCGGGTGAACATGAGCTGTTCTTTCTTGCTGAGCGACTCCAGGCCGGCTTCCTGCTGGGCCTTCATGTCCTTGAGGCGCTTGATCGAGGTCTTCACGGTCTTGAAGTTGGTCAGCATGCCGCCCAGCCAGCGCTGGTTCACGAAGGGCACGCCAGCACGGGCAGCTTCGGCGGCGACGGTGTCGCGGGCCTGGCGCTTGGTGCCAACAATCAAAATGGTACCGCGGTTGGCCGACAGTTGCTGCGCAAACTTGCTGGCCGCCTGGAGCATCGGCAGCGACTTTTCCAGGTTGATGATGTGAATCTTGTTGCGATGACCGAAGATGTAGGGGGCCATCTTGGGGTTCCAGAAGCGGGTTTGGTGACCAAAGTGGACACCGGCTTCCAGCATTTCGCGCATGGTGACGGACATGAAAATTCTCCAAAGGTTGAGTCTAAAATCCAGCCCGACCATTGCTGCCCTGCGGGCTGCAACACCTTGTTTGGACTGGTTTGCTATTTACCTTGCCAGCCCCGTTGCCGCGGCACATAACGCACCAGCGAACCCACTGGTCAGCAAAGCCTAAAGATTTTAGCACACCCATGCTTAACGACCTCGACACCACCCGCCGCCTGCTGCAAGTCGGCAGCGGCAATGCCCGCGACGCCCTGGAGCACTGCATCACCGCAGCCCAATCGCCCGCGTGCGCGCATGTTTTTTCGCGTCCCATGTTTGACGAAGCCCGCGCCCACGCCGCGCAACCGGGCGTTGAGCAGCGCCCTTTGGCGGGCCTGGCCGTATCCGTCAAAGATTTGTTCGACCTGCGCGGCCAACCCACCCCGGCGGGTTCATTGGTGTTGGCCGACGCTGGCGCCGCTTTGGAAGACTGCCCGGCCGTGGCGCGGCTGCGCGCAGCGGGAGCCTCGATCGTGGGTCGCACGCACATGGTCGAATTCGCTTTTTCGGGCGTAGGCACCAATCCACACTACGGCACACCCGCCGCCTTTGATGCACGCACCGGCGCCCTGCCCGGCCCGGCGCGCGTACCAGGAGGCTCCTCGTCAGGGGCGGCGGTATCGGTGGCCACGGGCGCGGCTTTCATCGGCCTGGGTTCAGACACGGGGGGCTCCATCCGTATTCCGGCCGCACTCAACGGCATTGTGGGTTTCAAAAATACAGCCCGACTTGTGCCCACCACGGGTGCCGTGCCGCTGTCCACCACGCTCGACACCGCCTGCGCCCTGACGCGCAGCGTGCGCGATGCCATAGTGGCGCACGAAATTCTGGCGGCGCGGCGCGTCACGCGCAGCCCGGCAGCGCTGTCTGCCTGGCGCCTGGCCGTGCCCACCGACACCTTTCTAGAGGAACTGGACCCCGCTGTGGCCCAGGCCTTTGAGCGCAGCCTGGAAACCTTGCGCCGTGCTGGCGCCCGCATCGAACCAGTGGCGCTGCCCGAGGTGGCCGACCTGGCCCACATCCAGGCCACGGGCGGCTTTTCAGCTGCAGAGAGCTACGCCTGGCACCGTCCTCTGCTGGCGCAACACGCGGCACTCTATGACCCGCGCGTGCGCACCCGCATCGAGCGCGGTAGCAGCATGACAGCGTTTGAGTACATTGATCTGCAGCAGGCGCGACGGCGCTGGATTGCCCGCGTGGAGGCCGCCATCGCCGGTTTCGACGCCCTGCTCTCACCCACCGTACCCATCCTCGCACCCACCATCGCCAGCGTGGCCCCGGCCGATGGCCAGGAAGCCGCACAGGACGCGGCCCGCGACGCAGCCTTCTTCCGCGCCAATGGCCTGCTGCTGCGCAACACCAGCATTGTCAACATGCTCGATGGTTGCGCGCTGTCCTTGCCCTGCCACATGGCAGGGGAACTGCCGGTCGGTCTCATGGTGTGGCATGCTGCACTGCACGATGATGCGGTGCTCAATGTGGGTTTGCGCATTGAAGAAACGCTACAAAAACAATAGCTTATAGCGCTTTACTGTATTGCGCTAGAGGCCGAAAATAACCTTTATTTCATGAAGATTGCCATTGTGGGCGCCGGCGTGGTCGGCGTGACCACTGCCTATGAATTGGCGCTGGACGGCCACGCCGTCACCGTGTTTGAACAGCGCAGCGCCACCGCCGAAGAAGCCAGCTTTGCCACTGGCGGCCTGCTGGCCCCCGGGGTGCTTGATCCGTGGTCGGCCCCAGGCACCGCCTGCCCCCCCGGCGTGCTGGGCCGCCATGCGGCGCTGCACCTGGGTCGTTCGATCAGCCTGGCCGAGCTGTCCTGGCTGCGGCGCTGGCGCAGCGCCGCGCGTGCCAGCGCCCGCAGCGGTGCGCCTTTGCCCCCGTTGGTCGCGCTGGAGAGGCTCGCGCGTTACAGCCGTGCACGGCTGCAACACCTGGTCGAATCGCTCGGTCTGGTGTTTGAAAGCAGCGCAGGCGCCTTGCTGCTGCTGCGCACGCCACAAGATGCTGAGGGACTGGCGCCCGTGCTGAAAGTGCTGCGCGATACGGGCACGGTCGTCCGCGAACTCGATGCCGACGCCGCACGCGCCATCGAACCCGGCCTCTCCCCCTCGCTCCCCCTGGCAGGAGCACTGCACCTGCCCGATGGGCTGGCCGGCAACTGCCGTCAGTTTGCGCTGCTGCTGCGCCAGGCCGCACAACAGCGCGGCGCCCAATTCGAATTCAACGCCTGCGTGGCACGCCTTTCCAGCGCCCCCGCAGGCGTCCAGCTGGAGGGCGAATCAGCGCCCCGCCCGTTCGATGCCGTGGTGCTGTGCGCGGGCGCCCAAAGTGCTGCCTTGCTACAACCGCTTGGCCAGCGCCTGCCCCTGGTGGCGTTGTACGGCAGCTCGGTCAGCGCGCCCCTGCGCGAAGAACTGCATGCACCGCTGGCTGCCGTCGTGGACGTGCAAACCCGAACCACCATGGTTCGCTTGGGTCAGCGGGTACGGGTCTCGGGTGGCGCCGAGCTGGGCACCAGTACAGCACAAGCCCACCCCCAAACACTGGGTACGCTGTACCGTGTGCTGGGCGAGTGCTTCCCCGGTGGCCTCTCGCACTCCAGCGGCTTGCAGGTGTGGCGCGGCGCACGGCCGATGCTGCCCGATGGCCCACCCATGGTGGGCCAGAGCGCCGTGCCCGGCCTGTGGCTCAACCTGGGCCATGGTGCCAGCGGCTGGGCACTGGCCTGTGGCAGTGCCCGCGCACTGGCAGACCAGATGGCGGGCAAGACACCAGACATCGACCTGGAAGGGCTGGGCGCGCAGCGCTTCTGACGCACAATGCAGCACCGCCCCCCACAGGGGCCACTGCCGTCCGTCGCCATGCACCGCATCTGCTCCCACCAGCCCCACCCGCTACACGACACCGCTGCCACGCGCCGCTTGGAGCATGCGGCGGCAGCCCTGCTGCCCCCGCACACGCTGATGCAGCGCGCCGGCTTGCGCGTGGCACAGCTGGCGCGCGCCCTGGCGCCCCACGCCCGCACCATCTGGATCGCCTGCGGCCCCGGCAACAACGGCGGCGACGGGCTGGAAGCGGCCATGCACCTGCGCCAGCAGGATCTGCCCGTGGTGGCAACCTGGCTGGGCGCCCCCGAAAGCGCCCCAGCCGACGCCCTGCGTTCCTGGCAGCGTGCCCGGGACGCTGGCGTGCAGTTCATCCACGATGCTCCCCGGCTGGGCACGCAGGATCTTTGCATCGATGCCCTGCTGGGCATCGGCCTCGCCCCAGGCGACACCCGCCCAGGCCCACAAGGCCCTCTCCTGGCTTTGCTGGAGCAACTGCGCAATAGCCCCGCCCCGCTGCTGTCCATCGACCTGCCTACCGGCCTGCAGAGCGACACGGGCCAGTACGCTGCCGGATTTGCTCCGGTGGCGTCCCCCCGGCCCAGCGCAGCACAGCCCGCCCATCGGCACACCCTGAGCCTGCTCACCCTCAAACCCGGCCTTTTTACCGGTAGCGGGCGCGACGCCGCTGGCACGGTATGGCTCGACACCCTGGGCTGCAACCCCACCAACGAGCCGCCCAGCGCCTGGCTGGCGGGCGCGCCCTTGCAAACACAGCGCCTGCATGCCAGCCACAAAGGCAGTTATGGCGATGTCGCCGTGGTGGGCGGCGAAGGACTGCAAGCGCGCGGCATGGGCATGACAGGCGCGGCCCTGCTCGCCGCCAGCGCAGCGCTGCATGGCGGTGCGGGCCGTGTGCTGGTGGCTCTGCTGGGAGCTGAGGCACTGGAACTCGATGAGCAACAACCCGAACTGATGTTCCGCCGATTCGATGCGCTGCATCTGCCGCAACTCACCGTGGTCTGCGGCTGCGGAGGTGGTGAGGCTGTGCGCGCCGTCTTACCACCTGTGCTGGCACAGGCACCCCGTCTGGTGCTCGATGCCGATGCCCTCAACACCATTGCCGCAGAGCCTGATCTCCAGACGGCGCTCGCAGCCCGTGCAAACCAGGGCTGGGTCACCGTACTGACCCCGCACCCGCTGGAAGCCGCGCGCCTGCTGACAACCACCACCAGTGCAGTGCAGGCGCACCGCTTGTCGGCAGCCCAATCAGTGGCAGAACGATTCCAGTGCGTGGTAGTGCTCAAAGGATCGGGCAGCATCATCGCGGCCCCTGGCCAGACCCCGGTCATCAACCCCACCGGCAATGCACGCCTGGCGTGTGCAGGCACGGGTGATGTGCTCGCCGGCCTGATCGGCGCGCGCCTGGCAACGGGCGCCGATGCAATGCGCGCTGCCACCGAAACGGTATTCCTCCACGGCCAGGCGGCAGATCATTGGCCACCACAGCAGCCCTTGGTGGCCAGCGCACTGGCCCGCACACACTTTATATTTGATTAAAAACAGCTCAAACGCTTACTGATAAAGCGCTGGAAGCTATAGTTTTTATAGTATTTTAAGAAAGATGGTCGATGGTAAAAACAACCATCCACCTCCCGTTCCGGCGAAAACTCAGGACCTCTTGGACGACGAGCGCTCTTGTCCCTTGCCCGGCTTGCCTGCGGCCTTGCTGGGTGCATCTGTTCGGGCCTTGCTCAGCAAGGCCGCCTTCTGCACCGATTTACCCGATCGCCTGGGTTCGCTGCTGGCTTCCCGCGAGGTCGCTTCAGGTTCTGGCGGGGCGCGCCGCTTGTCTGAAGCTGTAGGCAACTCTGGCGCTGCAGGGCGAGCGCCGCCCTTGGCACGGGAAGACCGGGCAGCCGAGGGCTCGCCTTCATTGACCAGGAGAAAATCAATACGCCGCCCGTCCAGGTCCACCCGGCTGACCTGCACGCGCACCCGCGTGCCGATGGCGTAACGCAGGCCGCTGCGCTCGCCGCGCAGTTCCTGGCGGGCTTCGTCGAACTTGAAGTATTCGCCGCCCAATTCGGTGATGTGCACCAGTCCTTCGACATACATGGCGTCCAGCGTGACGAAGATGCCAAAGCTGGTGGCCGAAGACACCACACCGCCATATTCCTCGCCCAGGTGCTCGCGCATGTACTTGCATTTGAGCCAAGCTTCGACGTCACGGCTGGCCTCGTCGGCACGGCGCTCATTCGCACTGCAATGCAGGCCCGCCGCCTCCCAGGACTGCGTCTCGGCCAGCGCTGCCCCGGTTTCCTTCTTGCGCGGGGCTGTGCCTGGCGGGGCGACGCGATTCGCAAGCCGCTTGCTTAGTTTTTCATGTGCTTCGCCCGGTGTGGGCAACATGGGCAGCCGGTACTTGGTGTTCCCCAGAATAGCCTTGATGACGCGGTGCACCAGCAGGTCAGGGTAGCGCCGGATGGGGCTGGTGAAGTGCGTGTAGGCGTCAAACGCCAGACCAAAGTGGCCGTTATTGATGGGCGTGTAAATCGCCTGCTGCATGGAGCGCAACAGCATGGTATGGATCTGCTGCGCATCGGGCCGGTCTTTGGTGGCCTCGGCAATCGCCTGAAACTCGGACGGCTTCGGGTTGTCGCTGATCGTCATGCCCACGGCCATGGCCTTGAGGTAGTTGCGCAGAATGTCCTGCTTCTCGGGCGTAGGGCCTTCGTGCACGCGAAACAGGCCATGCTGCTTGCCCTGCGCGATGAAGTCGGCGCTGCAGACGTTGGCCGCCAGCATGGCTTCCTCGATCAGCTTGTGCGCGTCATTGCGCGTGCGCGGTACGATTTTTTCAATACGGCCATTCTCGTCACAGACGATCTGCGTCTCGGTGGTCTCGAAATCGACCGCACCGCGCTCGCGCCGCGCCAGCAAGAGTGCGCGGTAGGCGTCGTGCAGGTTAAGCAGGTCGCCCACGCGCTCCTGGCGCTTGGCCGCCTCGGGGCCGCGCGTGTTGGCCAGAATTGCCGCCACCTCGGTGTAGGTGAAGCGGGCGTGGCTGAACATCACCGCCGGATAGAACTGGTAGGCGTGCACCTCGCCCTTGGCGTTGATGAGCATATCGCAGACCATGCACAGGCGCTCCACATCGGGGTTGAGCGAACACAGGCCGTTGCTGAGCTTCTCAGGCAGCATGGGGATCACGCGGCGCGGAAAATACACGCTGGTGGCGCGATCGTAGGCGTCCACATCAATAGCGCTGCCGGTCTGCACGTAGTGGCTCACGTCCGCAATGGCCACCAGCAGGCGCCAGCCTTTGCCGCGACCCACCTTGGCTGGTTCGCAGTACACAGCATCATCAAAATCGCGCGCATCCTCGCCGTCGATGGTGACGAGTGGCACATCGGTCAGATCGATGCGCTGCCTCTTGTCCTGCGCACGGACATGGTCCGGCAGCGCTCCCGCCTCGGCCAGGCAATCTTCAGAAAACTCATGGGGAACGCCGTACTTGCGCACAGCGATCTCGATCTCCATGCCCGGGTCATCCACCTCGCCCAGCACCTCGGTAATGCGGCCCACGGGCTGGCCAAACAGCGCAGGCGGCTCGGTCAGCTCGACCACCACGACCTGGCCCGGCTTGGCCGATCCTAGGGCGTCACCCGGGATCAGGATGTCCTGCCCATAGCGCTTGTCCTCGGGTGCGACGATCCAGACGCCACTCTCCTGCAAAAGGCGGCCAATGATGGGTTGTGCCGGTCGCTCGAGGATTTCAACCACGCGCCCCTCGGGCCGTCCCCGACGGTCCTGGCGCACGATGCGCGCCCGAACCCGATCCTTGTGCAGCACAGCACGCATCTCGTTGGGTGGCAAGAAGATGTCGGGCTGGCCATCGTCGCGCAGGACGTACCCATGCCCATCGCGGTGCCCTTGAACACTGCCTTCGATTTCATCTGCAGATGGGGAAAGCGGGGCTCGAGGGTTCATTTTTTTGTTATACAATCGTAGACTTTCCTGAAATGCCCAGGTGGCGGAATTGGTAGACGCACTAGTTTCAGGTACTAGCGAGTAACATCGTGGAGGTTCGAGTCCTCTCCTGGGCACCAAGTTTAACTTAACGAAAAGCCGCTGTACCCAGCGGCTTTTTTGTTGGCAAAAGTATCTTAACCGCCCATCAGGTGGGATTTCTTGCTATACAATTCAGATCTTTCCTGAAAGCCCAGGTGGCGGAATTGGTAGACGCACTAGTTTCAGGTACTAGCGAGTAACATCGTGGAGGTTCGAGTCCTCTCCTGGGCACCAAAACAAAAAAAGCCGTTGCAAACGCAACGGCTTTTTTCATGGTCAGTCCAATGACTGTGCTACTTCGCCAGCTCCGTGGCAGCCAATCCCGGCGCACTCGCGCGCGCCAGGATCGCCCTCTCATCACTTGCGCAGCAAAGCCTTCAAAGCATTCTGCAAGCGGCGCGCCGTGGCTGCATCACTGGCGCTGGCCAACACGCGAGCGGCGTCTTGCCCCCAGGTTTCGGTCGGTGCGGGATCATTGCGGCGCGTGAGCAACTGCAATTGCAGCATGCGACGATCCGAAAGATGTTCGGCCGGCGTAGGCACCTCGGCAGCCATCTCAAGACGCAGCATGGCCTGGGCCGCTTCCCCTGCGGGAGCACTTGCCAGCGCTTGTATCCAGGCATTGCGCGTGGCAGGTGCGACACGGCCACCCAAATCTTGCGCTGAAGGCACCAAGGTCGCATCGCGCTTCTCCCAAGCAGACAACAATTGGGTGAGGGCTTCGCCATGGGCCTGGGCCGCCAGCTTCTTGAGTGCCTGTTGCGCATGTTCCAGCGCCTCGCGCTGAGCCCTGAAGGCGGCATCGCCCAAGCGTGGTCCACGGTCTTCCGGTGCCGGACGGCGGTCCGCAAATCGGCCGCCGTCACGCGGAGCATCGCGGCCCGGGCGCGCATCGCGGCGCTCTCCGGGGCGTCCTGGACGTCCCGGCGCAGCAGGCGCGTCCCTCTTCATACCGGGGCGATCATCGCCGCGCACTGCAACTACGGGACGGGCAACCACCTTGGGCGCAGGTGCAGCTGCTGGTGCTGCAGTCTCGTCCTCAGCCGCAGAAGGCTCTGCCTGAGTGCTTTGCGCAGCCTCGGCAGGCACAGCTCCCTCTTGTACAAATGCAGCCTGAGCACGGCCTTCTGCTGCAGCCTCTGCCGTTGCCTGCGCCTGACCACGCAATGCGGCTTCCAGGGCGGCCATGGCTTCGCGGATCTGCTGGGCGTCACCACCCGCATTCGCGGCCTGCAGTGCCTTGGATGCCTCCAGCACCGCGCGGTCGTGGGCGCTGGTAGCCGATGCACCACGCTCACGCTCCGCGGTCTTGCGGTTGAACGCTTCATCAATCGGCTTGCGGAAAGCATCCCAGAGCTTTTGCTCCTGACGACGATCGAGGGGCACGACATGGGCTTCGGCCTGCCAGCGCTGCTGCAAAGCTTTGATGGCATCAATGCGCAACACCGGATCAGTGCCCAGCACAACGGCTTCTTCGATCATTGCCTGGCGGCGTGCCAGGCTCTCGGCTTGTGCCTTTTCAAAAGGCTGGGCTGCTGACGCAATGGCTTGTTTCCACAGGGGCTGGAGTTCAGCAAATAACTTCTCACCAACGTGGCCACTTTCACGCCAACGATCACCAAACTGGTGCAAGGCGCGGTTGATGGCTTTCCAGTCCTTTGACTGGGCATGTTCTTGCGCCCACGCCTTGACCTCTTCGATCAATGCGAGGCGCTGGGCCTTGTGCTCGGCGGATTCGGTGCGAATCTTGTCCAGCCAGGCCTCCACCACCTTGTGGGCGGCATTGCAGGCTTCATCAAACTTCTTCCACAAACCATGGTTGGGCGCTCCGCCCTGGTCGGCTTGCTTCCACAGGTCACGCAACTGGCGCAACGTTTCCTGCATCTTGCGGCCACCCAGTGCCTGGCCCTCGGGGCGTTTGAGCAATGCCTCTGCCTTGGCCAGCAAATCCTCACGCACCTGGTCGGCACTCCAGCGCTGCCAGCCTTCGAGTTCGCCCGCCGCGACCAACGCCGTGTGCACGCGCTGCTCCAGTGCCGCGTCAATATGCCGACCATGCGTCTTGAGCACAGCGCGCAACGCCGCCGCCGCACCGGCACTGGCTTTGCCATGACCTTCAGCGGTTTCCTGCTCTAGCTTTTGCAATGCTTCGCCTACCATCTGGGCGGCCTTGGCCACCACTTCAGGGTCGGCTTTAGGCTTGGGCTGACGTACAGGGCGCTCAGCAGCAGCAGCAGCAGCCGCTTCGGTGGGCACACCACGCGCTACACGCAACTCGTCGGCCCATACAGGCACCGGCGGCAATGCTGCCTGTGCATTCTCTGCAGCAGCGATGGCGAGGGCCACGGCAGACTGGAAAGCATCCCAGACGACCAATAACTGCGCACGCGATGCGTCGAGCAGGGGCGGGAAACGTGCCTCTACGCTGGGCCAGCTGGCATCATCCGAGAGCGCCTGTGCCTGCTCTTGCCAATGCTGGACATCGACCCGCAGCACGTCCTGTGCGGCTTGGGCGTCACGCCACGATTTGGTCGACAGCACCTCGATGCGCTGGGCCAGCAGCACCGCCGCTTCGCGCTGCACCTGCACACGGTGCTGCAAATCCTCGATCACCTTGACGCGGTCTGCCAACTGCACTTTGAGCAGCGATAGAGGCTCCCGTGAAAGAGGTGCGCCCGCCTTGGCGGCATCGCGCTGCCAAGCCAGTGCGTCAGCGATATTGAGCTTGGACGCTGCCATCAGGGCCTGCGCTTTCTCAGCCCATTCGGCGGCAATGGACTCCTGGCTCTTGGCTCGGCGAATTTCGTCCAGACGTTCACGCACGGCCCGGGCGGCGCCCTTGTCGCGGCTACTGAGCTCTTTGAAAACCTCCTGCAATTGTTCGTGCGCGGGCTGGGTCAACAGCCATTCGCGGATGCGCGCGGCACGCTCGCCCGACGTTGCCGCCGAGAAGGCACCGCCGGTCAGCGCATCCAGCGGATGCGCATCGGGGGCTTTGGCAGGGGCCGGGGTGGTTTCAGGTGCGTCGGACATTTTGTTGCGGGAAAAAATTGGAAACATGGAATCTACAAATACAGCCTTCCGCGCCAGGGCCAGAAAGCGTAATAAAAACGCACCGCAAAGACACTACGGTGCATGGCTGTCGAAACCGCTATTTTCACCGGGATTTGGTCTATACCACTAACCCAGGTCAACGGACCGCCAGAGTGAGCTCCGCACGGGGCTGCCACGACGTCTGGGACGACTCCACATGCGCAGCGCCCAGGAACAATCGATCTTGCGGCAATTGGCGCGATGCAAGGTAGTCGCGCACGGCCACCCCACGGGCCAAAGCCAGCGCACGGATGGCGTCCTCGGACACTGGAATACTGGCCAAAAGCAATGCTTCCATCTCGGACGGCGGCAGCTCCTTGGCCATCCCGATCAGGTTGCGCGGCTTGGCCATGTCCGACCGGCGATACACCTCCTTGAGCAATGCAGGGTACTCGTCCGAGCCCACAGCTGCGACAGCATCAGCCGCCTGGCCGGCACGCACGGCTGCGCGGCGTTTTTGTGCCAGCACGGCCTGCTGGAGCTGTTCGCGCTTCCATCCCTCGCGTTCTGCGTCCAGGTTCGCCATCCCTGCGACGGTCATCTTGAGTGCAGGCCGATCGATCAATACCTGAGCGACTTTGTCCAATTGCGTGCGCGCTGGAGCATCCAGCACGCTGCTACCCGGCACAAACGCCACCACCCCCTGTTCTGCACCACCATCCAGCGCGCTCGTGAGCAGCGAAAAAGGCGCCGAAATGGCCTTGAGAACCAGATTCCCGATGATCTTGAAAATTACCGGCCCCAAGCGAAACTCAGGGTCATTGAGCGACCCGCTGATAGGCAATTCCACATCAATCACGCCATTGCGGTCTGCCAACAGGGCCACTGCCAGCCGCACCGGCAGACTGGCTGGCGCTCCTTCGACCGGCTCACCAAAGGTCAATTGCTGAAGCACCAGCTTGTTCGAAGCAAGCAAGCGCCCGTCCGGCTGCACCTGGTAGGTCACATCCATGCTGAGCTTGCCCCGCTCGATGCCATGGCCGGCGTATTTGATGGTGTAAGGTGACAGCGGCGGCAGCTCCAGATCGCGCATGCGGCCCCGAATGTCCAGCGCCAGAGGCCGGGTCAGCGGATTGAGCTTGCCGCTGATATCCAGCGAAGCCGTCCCCTCGGCCCTGCCACGCAGCTCCAGTCCGGCCATCTCAGGGGCATCCCCCCCAGCCGGGGCTACCGACGAAAAAGCGTCCAGGTGGCCGTTTAACTCCGTGAGCTGGGCCGAGTAGTTGGGTTTGATGAAATGGTCGGTGAAATCAACCGTACCTCCCGTGAGCGAGATCGGCCCGAAACGGATGATGGGCGCAGACTCTGCCTCCACACCTCCAGCAGCCACCGATACGGCTGATGCGGCGGGGACAGCGGGCTCGGCCACTGTGGGAGTGGCAGGTGGCTTTGCCTTGACCAGCTCCTGCAGATTGAGCCGCCCATTGGCCTGCACGATGACGCGCGCAAAAAAATCACTGAGCGCCGTCTCCCGCACATCCACGGACAAAGGTTTGCCGGGCGCCAGGTCCACGGCCAGGCCACGCAAACCCAAAGATTTCCAGTTCAGCAAATCTTCGCCACTGCGCAAGCCGCGAAGCTCTTCCTCAGCACCATCGACTGGGGCCTGCACCGCCATGCGCACGCGCACATCGTCCAGTGCAGCATCTCCCTGCACGCCCAACGCTGTGCCCTTCGGGCTTTCCGCATAACGAACCTGCCCCTTGAAGCTACCGTCGATACGGCGCAGGTCTACATTCACGGCATCGGCCACATAGGATTTAAAGGCATGCAGTGGCAGCTGTGTGGCCAGCACCCGCCCCTGCACCCGCAAGGGAGCCAGCGCCGCTGTTCCCTCGTATTCCAGGCGACCAGGATCTGCGCGCCCTGCCCCCAGACGTGCCGACAAGGTCACCGCAGAAGGCTTGGCCGACACAGCCAAGGGAGCAAAGTCTTGCAGGCGCAGACGCAGCGAGGACACAGTGAACGCAGCCGGCTCCGCAAGCACAGCGTCTTTGAATGCGATACCACCTCCATCAACCTCCAGTTGGGACAGTTTGACCGACCAGGGTGCTCGCGGCGCAGGCTCTTCCACAACAGCAGATTGCGGTCGTGCGGGCTGAGCTACTTGCCAGCGCTCAAACATCCAGCGGCCCTCTGCACTCCGATCTACTAAAGCGCGTGGCTGCGTCACGACGACACGTCCCACATCCACACTGCGCAGCGATAGGTTGATCCGCGTGTTTTCGACCTGCAAACGCTTGATTTCAGCCAGCGACTGCCCCCCACGCATGGCCAAACTGGATGGCTGCACATCAGTGCAAGCGGCGACCGAGGCCTGCGAACAGGACAACCTCAGGTCATCAAGCCCCAGGCGCGCCACTTGTGCGACCAACGCAGCACCATTCCAGGCCAGCCCGAGGTCAGCCTGCAGTGCACCCCCCAGGCGGGGCGAAATCCATTGCGCCAAATACGGCGCAGCCAACTCCAGCGGCAACGCTTGTACAGACACGGCAACCTGGCCGAGCTGGGGATTTCCATCACCGGCAAACGCCAACACGGCTGGATTTTTAGCTGAACCCTCGCCCTGCACCGCAAAGCTACCGGCAAAATGCATGGCCCTTTTCATGGGCACGGACACATCGGACGCCTGGAGCACAAGATCGCGCAGGCCCATCTGTGCTCCAGCAGGGATACTCTCATCCTGCCAAGAGGCCTGTCCATGGCGCAGAGAAAAACGGCCCACATGCACGTCCCAGTCTGCTTCCTTGGCCTTTGCAGCAGACACTGGCGTTTTCGCAGAGGCCGTGTGCGCTGGTTGCGCAGGCTGGCTTGAAAAGTCCAGATTGAAATGACCCATCCCGTCCCGTCGCACTGCCACACGGGGCGCATCCAAATCGATCGCATCGATCCGCAGCTTGCGGGCAAAAGGCTGCAACTCTGCCAACTGCAGCTTCAGGCCATCCAAGGACACAAGCTCTCGACGCTCCTTGTCCAGAAAGCTGACGTTCTTTGCACGCACAACGCCACTCAATTGCACGACCGCGGATGGCGTTTGTTCGAACGAGAAACGCACATCCGCATCCACCACCGCAGAGTTCAGTCGCACAGGGAAGGCGGCCGGAAGATAGTCCCGGTAAGGCGCCAGATCAAAATCCGCGAGATGAATAGTGGCATCGGTTCGGAGACTGTCCGTAAAGGGCGCCGCTTCGGCCAAGGTGTCGAACACACTTCCATTGAGTAGAAACGCCACCCGGGGCGCGACTTTGACTTGGCGCTGGGCCTGCAGGTTGCTGATGAAGGGCAGCGAAAACTCCAGTTCGCGCACCTCATGCGTACGGTTTACCGTGCGATCGACAAAATCCACGGCCCCCCCATGCACCGCAATGTTGTAGAGGGCGAAGCCGGTTGACGCAGCCTTGCCATCCCCGGGTTGGGACAATTTTTCGATGATGTCATCGAGATCGGTGCGTCCT
This sequence comes from Simplicispira piscis, assembly GCF_054783455.1. Lineage (NCBI taxonomy): Bacteria > Pseudomonadati > Pseudomonadota > Betaproteobacteria > Burkholderiales > Comamonadaceae > Simplicispira > Simplicispira piscis. Next base: position 14,500 of record NZ_BAAGQN010000017.1, on the reverse strand, counting down.
GGCGCCAGTTGTGTGACATGCACGATGGGAGCATCTATCTCCACGGCATCAACGACCGGCGCCAACCGCAGCAGCGACTGCAGCTCCATATCTATATAGATACGCTGCACCTGCAACAGGAACCCCTGCCCTTGGGCATCCGCAATGGACACGTCGTGCAGGCTGACCTCCAGAGACCAGGGCAGGAACTGCACCCGACCAATCGAGACCTGCCGCCCCAGAGCCTTGGAGGCCAGCGCCTCGCCCTGGCTGCGCAAGATCGGCGGCAGCGCCAACCATGCCAGCACCCATAACAACACAAGGCTGCAGACCGACCACGCACATCGCCGCATCCAAGGGGAATTTTGCAAAAAAGACTGGGGAAAAGACAGATTCATCACCACAGGCGCTGGACTTCAGCAAACTCAAAGGCAGCTATTGGATCAGAGTTCACCACAGGCCGCGCAACAGCCTGAAACAAGAAAGCCCGGAAAGGCGGCGGTGGGCCACGCTTCCGGGCTTGACGGCTGACACAACGGTCTTTGCCATCGGTTCGCAGCACGGAGAAAATCGTCCGGACTGCGGGGAGGCAATGTATTGCCTCCAAGGGGTTGCCTTGAAAGCGCCGCGCTTGGCCTGTAGGGGCACTGCATGCCCCGACAGGTGGCTTTGCTTCTTCCAGCGATGCCTGCAATCAAGAGGCCAAGCCACCTTATCAAAGAATACCGTGGAACACAAATCAGCAGATCAATCGGTCAGTGGATACCGATTGAAATTGGGCAGATCTCTCCAGCCAGGGCAAAACCAACAACCATTCCCCCTCGTAAAAGCGTCGAGAATCTGTGATTTTTAACATATTCATAACAATATAAATGTCTTAAAAATCAATTTAATAGTGTTGACTTGGCATTAAATCGGCTTTTAGAATCCGCCAGCTTCTCGAAAGCTAGTGAAAACCCCAATCCGCTGCCGAATCCGGCTAAGTCAAATCGGTCTACCGAGGTGCTACACGCCAGGCACGAATTTGATGGCGTACCAATCCAGGCGTGGTTCTTTTCATGGCAGATGACCCCAAGGTCGTTCGCTACCAGACCCCGCCGCAGAAAGGAAAGCTATGACAGCGATAGAACAATGGGTCAACAACACCCGCACTTTTGCGGCCCATGTGACCACCGGTTTTCTGAAGATGACCCACAACGGTTTTGCCTTCCTGGGTCTGGCCCTGGCCTTCGCAGTGATCGCACTAGCGGCCCGGGCCGATTTGCGCCTGGCAGGCGAAACCCAGTTGATGGACTGGCTGCAAAACCGGCAAGAAATGCTGCTCGGCCCGACCGAGGAGCCGCTGGAGCCCAGCGACCGCACCCTGGCCATAAACCCCCAGGAACTGCCACGCGAGCAGGCCCGTGTGGCCTTCTGGCTGAGCAAAAAATACCGCGTGGCAGCGGAGCCACTGGGCTTGCTGGTGGCCGAAGCCTATGAACTGGGAGCCCGCACCAAACTCGACCCGACGCTGATTCTGGCGATCGTGGCCATCGAGTCGCGCTTTAACCCCTTTGCTCAAAGCCCGGTAGGTGCCCAGGGGTTGATGCAGGTGATGACGCGCGTGCATACCGACAAGTATGAAAGCGTGGGCGGAACCCTGGCGGCTTTCGATCCGATCACTAACCTGCGGGTCGGCGTTAAGGTGTTTCAGGAGTGCATTGCTCGCGCCGGCTCCATTGAAGGTGGGCTGCGTTACTACGTTGGTGCCGCCAATCTGGCGGACGACGGAGGCTATGCCGCCAAAGTACTCGCAGAACACTTCCGACTGAGCCAGGTTGCAGGTGGCCGCCGGATGCCTGTTGCGCCGCCGACTTTGAGCACGCAGGCTCCCGTTATGGCGGTTCCAGCCGTGGCAGCACCTTCGCAGAGCAATCCCAGCGACAAGGTTGCCATGCTCTTGCCCTCGGATCTCTGAGCAGTGGGCGCTCGGTTTGCGGGCACTTTCATCCGTCTGACTCCGCCAGGACCCAGGCTCAGTTAAAATAGCCGAGTACGCGACTGGCGATAGGCGCTCTCTCCCACAGGAGACGGCCGCTGATGTGGAAACCTGCAGGGGCCTGGCCCACTGTGAACCACCGGGGAGCGTGCCGCTGCAGGCACCTGGGTGCGCAGCGTTCCGCCGTTCGCCTGGGCAGCCCTTGCTCTCAAGGGACCTCAAGTTCATAGGACTGCCATGTACCACCGCAACCTTCTTGTCGAACAGACCGACCCCGAACTCTTTGCTGCCATCCAGGCCGAAAACAAGCGCCAGGAAGAACACATCGAACTCATCGCCAGCGAAAACTACGCCTCCCCTGCCGTCATGTGGGCCCAGGGCACGCAGCTGACCAACAAATACGCTGAAGGCTACCCAGGCCGCCGCTACTACGGTGGCTGCGAGTACGTCGATGTCGCTGAGCAGCTGGCCATCGACCGCGTCAAGCAGATTTTTGGCGCTGACGCTGCCAACGTGCAGCCGCACTGCGGCGCCTCGGCCAACGAAGCCGTGTTCCTCGCTTTCTTGAAGCCTGGCGATACCATCATGGGTATGAGCCTGGCCGAAGGCGGTCACCTGACGCACGGCATGGCTCTGAACATGAGCGGCAAGTGGTTCAACGTTGTCTCTTACGGCCTGGACGCCAAAGAAGAGCTCGACTACGACGCCATGGAGCGCAAGGCGCACGAAACCAAACCCAAACTCATCATCGCTGGCGCATCGGCCTACAGCCTGCGCATCGACTTCGCACGCTTTGCCAAGGTAGCCAAAGATGTGGGTGCGATCTTCATGGTGGACATGGCGCACTACGCTGGCCTGATCGCTGCTGGCATCTACCCCAATCCCGTACCCCACGCCGACGTCGTCACATCCACCACGCACAAGAGCCTGCGCGGCCCGCGCGGCGGCATCATCTTGATGAAGGCCGAGCACGAGAAAGCCATCAACAGCGCCATCTTCCCTGGCCTGCAGGGTGGCCCGCTGATGCACGTGATTGCCGCCAAGGCCGTGGCTTTCAAGGAAGCGCTGCAGCCCGAATTCAAGGTATACCAGCAGCAGGTGTTGAAAAACGCCCAGATCGTCGCTGAAACCCTGACCCAGCGCGGCCTGCGCATCGTCAGTGGCCGCACTGAAAGCCACGTCATGCTGGTGGACCTGCGCGCCAAGGGCATCACCGGCAAGGAAGCCGAGACCGTTCTGGGCAGCGCCCACATGACCATCAACAAGAACGCTATTCCGAACGACCCGGAAAAGCCGATGGTGACCAGCGGCATCCGCGTGGGCACGCCTGCCATGACCACGCGCGGTTTCAAGGACGAAGAAGCACGCCTGACGGCCAATCTGCTGGCCGACGTGCTCGACAACCCGCGCGATGAAGCCCACATCGCCGCTGTGCGCGCCAAGGTCAACGCCTTGACCGCGCGCTTCCCGGTCTACCGCTAACCCTCCCCCGGCAGGCCCGCCATCGGCGCCGATACGATTCCTGATCCAAGGATGTACCGGCTCCGCCGGGCGGCGGGCGCTACCACCGAGAACACCCATGAAATGCCCCTTCTGCAGTCACCATGAAACCCAGGTCGTCGAGACCCGGGTGTCTGAAGACGGGGATTTCATCCGCCGCAGACGACGTTGCGCCACCTGCGAGAAACGCTTTACCACCTACGAGCGGCCTGAAGTCAGCTTTCCCGTCGTGGTCAAAAAAGACGGCCGACGCACCGACTACGCTCGGGCCAAGCTCATGGGGTCGTTCAATATTGCCTTGCGCAAGCGTCCGGTCAGCACGGCGCAGGTGGACTCTTCGATCGAACGGATTGAGGAAAACCTGCTCAACCTCGGGCAGCGCGAAATTCCGTCGAGCCGCATTGGCGAGCTGGTGATGCGCGAACTCAAGAAACTCGACAAGGTGGCCTATATCCGCTATGCCAGCGTCTACCGCAGCTTCGAGGACATTGACGAGTTCAAGACCCTCGTCGATGAAGTGCGGCAGTGAGCGCCTTTTATTGTCAAAATTGCTATTAATAATATAGCTATTTGCACTTATCTGTAAAGCGATAGAGGCATTTTTAGCCATTATTGGTGTCGCTTGCAGCTCTGCACAGCGCTCCACCCAGCGGCACAATGCCGTACCTGTGAAAACCCGCCATTTGCTGCAGCTTGTGCTGCTGTCCGCCCTGTGGGGCGCATCCTTTCTGTTCATCCGTGTGGCCAGTCCCGTGCTGGGACCCAACGTCACGGCGGCGCTGCGCATTGGCCTGGCAACGCTGACCTTGGCGGGCATCATGCGCGCCACGCGCGAACCCTGGCCCTGGCGGCACTGGCGCGAGCTGACTGGCCTGGGCATCATGACCGTGGCCCTGCCCTTCCTGCTCTATGCCTGGGCGGCGCTGCGGCTGCCTGCGGGGTACAGCTCGCTGCTCAACACCATGGTCGTTCCCTTTGGCGTACTGGCTTCAGCCTGGATGAAGGAGGACACCCTCAGCCTGCGCAAATGGCTGGGCTGCCTGTTCGGTTTTCTGGGTGTGGCATTCATCGTTCGGCTGGGGCCCGTCAACCCCACACCCGAGCTGGTGTGGGCCGCCCTGGCCTGCGTGGGCGCAGCAGCCTGCTACGGGATATGTACGCCGTGGATGAAGCGCAGCACCCAGCGCATCAGCCCGTTGGCGATTGCGGCCGGCATCCACGCCACGGCCCTGGTCATGCTGCTGCCGGGTGCCGCCTGGGACTGGCCACAGGCCCGCTTTACCGCCCCGGCGCTGGCTGCGGTGCTGGTGATGGGCGTGGTCACCTCGGGCTTGGCCTACTGGCTCAATCTGCGTGTGCTGAGCCAGATATCACCCGTTGCGGCCATGAGTTCGGCCTTCATGATTCCGCTGTTCGGTGTGACCTGGGGACACCTCTTCCTGGGCGAATCGCTGGGCCCGGGCATCTGGTGGGGCGGTGCACTGGTGCTGCTGGCCACCGCCCTCGTCACGGGCTTCAACCCGCTGCGCATTCTGGTGATCCTGCGCAAGCGCTGAATCCTGCGGCTAAGCCAGCGACGCCTTGATCGGCGGCACCGCCTGCACCACATCTCCGCACTGCGCACGGTGGCGCAGTGCGTGGTCCATCAGCACCAAGGCCAGCAGCGCCTCGGCAATGGGGGCAGCACGGATGCCCACACAAGGGTCGTGGCGGCCGCGGGTAGATACCTCGGCGCTCTGGCCATGGATGTCGATGGTTTCGCGGGGGCTGATGATGGAACTGGTGGGCTTGATGGCCATGCTCACCTCAATGTCCTGCCCCGTACTGATGCCGCCAAGCACGCCCCCCGCGTTGTTGTTGCGAAAACCCTCCGGCGTGAGCGAATCGCCGTGTGTCGTGCCTCGCTGCGCCACGCTGGCAAAACCAGCGCCAATCTCCACACCTTTCACAGCGTTGAGGCCCATCATGGCGTAAGCGATATCGGCGTCGAGCTTGTCGTACAAAGGCTCACCCAGGCCCACGGGCACGCCCGTGGCCTGCACGCGGATGCGGGCGCCACACGAGTCACCTGCCTTGCGCAGCGCGTCCATGTAGTCCTCAAAACGGGCCACGTCCTGCACAGGAGCAAAGAAGGGGTTGTTCGGCACATGGTCCCAGCTCTCAAACGGAATCTCCAGTTCACCCAGCTGCGTCATGCAGGCGCGCAATTGGGTGCCGTATTTTTCGGCCAGCCATTTGCGGGCGACCGCACCGGCTGCCACGGTAGGCGCCGTCATGCGCGCGGATGAACGCCCACCTCCGCGCGGGTCGCGCAGGCCGTATTTGTGCCAGTAGGCGTAGTCGGCATGGCCAGGACGAAAGGTCTGCAGAATGTCGCCATAGTCCTTGCTGCGCTGGTCCTGGTTGCGAATCAGCAGACCAATGGGCGTGCCAGTGGTGCGGCCCTCGTACACGCCGGAGAGAATCTCCACCGCATCGGGTTCGTTGCGCTGCGTGACATGGCGACTGGTGCCGGGTCGCCGACGGTCGAGGTCGACCTGGATGTCGGATTCAGACAGCAGCATGCCGGGTGGGCAACCGTCGATCACGCAGCCAATGGCCGGGCCGTGGGATTCACCAAAGTTGGTGACGCAAAAAAGAGTTCCGAAGGTGTTTCCGCTCATGGCGCACGATTATCCCTGAGCGCGGCAGCCCGCTGGCTCTGCAACAACGCACTATTGATTTAATAGCTACTAGCGCTTTACCATCAAGCGCTGCAGGCCAATTTCATTCAAATTTTCAAAAACTGCCTCAGCACCCTTCGGGCCAGCAGGCACCCACCGACCCCAGGTCAGGCCGCGTTTGCACCCTCTTCCGGCCAGTCACGGATGTAGGCCTTGAGCATCTTGTTCTCGAAGTTCTGGCTGTCCACCACAGCCTTGGCCACGTCGTAGAAACTGATCACACCCATGAGCATTTTTTTGTCCATCACCGGCATGTAGCGTGCGTGGCGGTCCAGCATCATGCGGCGCACCTCGTCCATGTCGGTTTCGGTGGTACAGGTCAGGGGGTGGTCATCCATGGCGGATCGCACCTGCAAGGTGCCCACGCTGCCCTTGTTCTTGACGATGGCCTGTATCACTTCGCGGAAGGTGAGCATGCCCACCAGGTCACCATGCTCCATCACAACGAGCGAACCAATGTCCTTCTCGGCCATGGCATCCACCGCAACTGCCAGTGGTTCGTCGGGGTGGACAGTAAAAAGGGTGCTGCCCTTGACGCGCAGGATGTCGCTGACTTTCATGGTGTAACTCCGAGTCGGCCCGGGGGCTCAATGCATGGGAAGGTCAAATATAGCCCACAATCCCGGGGCATTGCCCGCCGTTTGATACACCTTGGAGACATATTCATGCCCGGTTATGCCGATCCCGGCTTTGACACTCTGGCCCTGCACGCAGGTGCCACGCCCGACCCCGCAACCGGCGCACGCGCCGTACCCATTCACCTGACGACGTCCTTCGTCTTCGAGTCCAGCGACCACGCGGCGTCGCTGTTCAACATGGAACGCGGCGGCCATGTCTATTCGCGCATCAGCAACCCGACCAACGCCGTGCTGGAGCAGCGCATGGCCGCGCTCGAAGGCGGTGCGGGCGCCATCGCCGTGGCCAGCGGCCAGGCAGCGCTGCACCTGACCATCAGCACGTTGATGGGCGCGGGCTCGCACATCGTGGCGAGTACAGCGCTCTACGGCGGCTCGCAGAACCTGCTGCATTACACGCTGCGCCGCTTTGGCATCGAGACCACCTTCGTCAAGCCCGGCGACATCGACGCCTGGCGCGCCGCCATCCGTCCCAACACCAAATTGTTCTTCGGCGAGACCGTGGGCAACCCCGGCCTCGAGGTGCTCGACATCCCCACCGTGAGCGCCCTCGCCCATGAACACGGTATTCCCCTGCTGGTGGACTCGACCTTCACCACGCCCTGGCTGCTCAAGCCCTTCGCGCATGGTGCTGATCTGGTGTACCACTCGGCCACCAAGTTCCTCTCCGGCCACGGTACGGTGATCGGCGGCGTGGTGGTGGACAGCGGCGCGTTCGACTGGGAAGGCTCGGGGCGCTTCCCCGAGATGACCGAGCCCTACGAGGGTTTTCACAACATGGTATTCAGCGAGGAATCGACCGTGGGCGCCTTTTTGCTGCGCGCACGCCGCGAAGGCCTGCGCGATTTTGGCGCCTGCATGAGCCCGCACACCGCCTGGCTCATCCTGCAGGGCATAGAGACCTTGCCGCTGCGCATGGAACGCCACATGCGCAACACCGAAAAAGTGGTGCAATTCTTGGCCAGCCAGCCCTTCGTCGAGCGCGTGGGCCACCCGATGCTTGAATCGCACCCCAGCCACCAGTTGGCGCGCAAGCTCCTGCCACGCGGCATCTCCTCCGTCTTCAGTTTTGACCTCAAGGGCACACGCGAACAGGGCAAGAAGTTCATCGAGGCGCTCAAGCTCTTCAGCCACCTCGCCAACGTGGGCGACTGCCGCAGCCTGGTGATTCACCCGGCCAGTACCACGCACTTCCGGTTATCCGACGAAGCCCTGGCAAGCGCGGGCATCACACAAGGCACCATTCGCCTGTCGATTGGACTGGAAGATCCGGACGACCTGATCGACGACCTCAAGCGCGCACTCAAGGCCGCAGAAAAGGCAGGAGCCTGAGCCATGGAACTGCTTGTCAACGGCCACAACACCTTCTGCTACACCGGCGGCAAACCCTTCAATCCGGCGCAGCCCACCGTGGTGCTGATCCACGGCGTGCTCAACGACCACAGCGTCTGGGCCATGCAAAGCCGCTACCTTGCCCACCACGGCTGGAACGTGCTGGCCGTGGACCTGCCCGGCCACTGCAAGAGCGCGGGCCCGGCGCCCACGTCGGTAGAGGAAGCCGCCGACTTCATCGCCGCGCTGCTCGACGCCGTGGGCGCACCGCGCGCTGCGCTGGTAGGCCACAGCTGGGGCTCGCTGATCGCATTGGAGGCCGCAGCGCGCCTGCAGGAGCGCGTGAGCCACCTGGTGCTGGTGGGCACGGCCTTTCCCATGAAAGTCTCTCCAGCACTCATCGACGCGGCGCTGAACGAACCTGAAAAGGCGCTGCGCATGGTCAACGTGTTCTCGCGCAGCACCCTGTGCGCGCCGCCCACGGCGCTGGGCCCCGGCACCTGGGTGTTTGGCGCCAGCATGGCGCTGGGCCGTCGCGTACTGCGCAGCAACCCTGCGGTCAACCTGTTCCATCGGGGCTTCGTGGCCTGTGACAGCTATGCCGGGGGCGAGGCTGCCATTGCCCGCATCACCTGCCCGGTGCTGTTCGCCCTGGGCACCCAAGACCAGATGACCACACCCAAAGCGGCGCAAGGCCTGATTGCCGCCGCACGCGCAGCCTGCAAGACCGTGCAGGTCACCCACCTGCCTGTGGGCCACCACCAGATGACCGAGGCGCCCGAAGAAACGCTGACCGCGATCCGGGATTTTCTGTCCAACGCATAAAGCAACACACCCTATGAAAATTGCCACCTGGAACGTCAATTCTCTCAGCGTGCGCCTGCCCCAGGTGCTCGAATGGCTGGCACAGAACCCTGTCGATGTGCTGTGCCTGCAGGAACTCAAGCTCACCGAGGACAAGTTCCCTTTTGCCGCGCTGCAGGCGGCTGGCTATGAGGCTGCTGCCCTGGGCCAGAAAACCTACAACGGCGTGGCCATCCTTTCACGCGTGCCCCTGAGCGAGGTCGTGCGCAACATTCCAGGTTTTGACGACGAGCAGGCACGCGCCATCGCGGCCACGGTCGATTCCAGCGCAGGTCCGGTGCGTGTGATCAATGGCTATTTTGTCAACGGCCAGGCGCCAGGAAGCGACAAGTTCGCTTACAAGATGCGCTGGCTGGCGGCGCTGCACGACTGGGTGCACACCGAACTGGCAGTCCATCCGCGCCTGGTGGTACTGGGCGACTTCAACGTGGCACCGGAGGACCGCGACTCCTATGACCCCGTGGGGCTGGCTGACACCATCCACCACACCCGCGAGGAGCGCGCCCACTTCCAGGCCTTGTTGGATCTGGGCCTGACGGACGCCTACAGGTTGTTCGAGCAGCCCGAAAAGAGCTATTCATGGTGGGATTACCGCATGCTGGGTTTCCAAAAAAACCGGGGGCTGCGCATTGACCACATTCTGGTCAGTGAAGCGCTGCGTGCAACCGTTACAGCCTGCGTCGTGGACCGTGCACCACGCAAAAATCCGCAGCCAAGCGACCACGCTCCGGTGGTTGTCACTCTCGCTTGAGCCACCACCGCAAGGCGATTGTCCATCCGCACAAGAGCCCCCAGCGGTCAGAACAAACATCCCCCCAAAGCTGCCAGGGAAGACCTGGCAGCTTTTTTGTTGGAGCCCCCGCAAACAGATGGCGGTGCGGCCCACGCCGGTCGCTGCGGCCATAACGCACAGCGGCCAAGGTGCGTCAGCAAACGCTTCAGCGTTGCATCGAGAAACGGTTGCGCAAGGCACGCACTTCATCGTGGTTGCGCTGCGCACCTTGGGCCTGGCGCTCCACCAACGCTCGCACATCCAAGGGCAGTGTCGCTTTCAGGGCCTTGCGGTAGCGGGCCACAGCAGCATCTTCGCCTCGCTCGCACTCCTCAAGCACCGCCTTGTCATCCTGGATGGAGAGGGCCGTCTTCACCGACACCCAGCCACGGTGCAATGCACCCGCCACGGTGCCACCCGAAGCGGGTTCGCCATCCAAGCGACGGATTTCATGTTCTAGTTCCATCGCAGCGGCAGCACATTCGCGCGAATGGCGCTGGAAGATGCCCTTGAGTTCACCCGAATCGGCATGCTCGGCACATGCATGAAAGCCGTATTCACCATCGCGGGCTGACTCCAGCAAATCATTGAGCGTATCAACCACGTCGTCGTTGTCGATGGCGTGAACACGCGAGGCGCGTTCCCAAGCGGCGCGTGTGGCGGGGCGAACGTCGGTCCACGCCAACCCTTGGTCAGCATGACGGGCACGCCAGTCATCGGCCAAACGCGGCTCAACGGTGTCGAAATCGCCTTCGTAACGACCCACCGAACTCCAACCCAACTCGTAGGCAGGACGGTATTGGTCATAGGTGCGGCCATGTACGTAGTAGGGTTCACGCTGATAGATGTCGCGCCAGTAGGCATCTTCCGCAGTGGGGTTGACTGACTCAGCTGCCGCCTTGCCGGCGAGCCCACCGATCACAGCGCCTGCCACGCCCCCCACGGCAGCACCGACAGGGCCGCCCAAAGCACCCGCAGCCGCGCCCGCTGCAGCACCACCCATGGCTGCGCCCAGGCCTGTGCCGACAGGGTGAGCGCCCGGCTCGTTGGTCAGGGGGTCACGGTTGGCATCGTTGAAATCCGACATAGAAATTCTCCGTTTGGTTGACAGTGCCCCATTCTTGAAGCGATCAACAAAACGAAGGGTCAGCCCACGGAGCACCTGTTTGTAGGACAGGCCCCAGTCCCACCCGGGCGTGCTACCAGGACCACCAAGCCCTGGATCGATGGCACAAAGAAAATTATCAGGCTGAATTTTTGCTATTTATTTAATAGCTAATACCGCTTATGGATAGGACATTAAAGAGTATTTTCATCATTATTTTTTGTATCCAGACCAAGTTCCTGGATCTTGCGCGTGATGGTGTTGCGCCCAATGCCCAGGCGCTGCGCCGCTTCCATGCGCCGTCCGTGGGTGGCGTCCAGTGCAGCGCAGATCAAGCGTGACTCAAAACGGTGCATGAGCTTGTCCCAGACATCGCCCTGTGCACTGGACAAAAGCACCTGCAGCTCGGCATCCAGCGCAAGCTCCCATGTGGGCGTCACCACGGTCGCTGCATGGGGATCTTTCAGATCTGGACCAGCGGTTGGACCGGGCTCGGACACCTCCGGCACGGATGCGGGGGCTGGCGTCGGAACCGCCTGCATTGACGGCGTGAAGGAAGAAGCAAGCGGAGGGCTGAAATGCAGCACTTCGGGCGGCAGGTCCTGCACCGAGATCACCTGTGCAGGCGCCATGACGGTCAACCAGTGGCAGATGTTCTCCAGCTGGCGCACATTGCCCGGGAAGGCAAACTGCCCCAGGCGCGCCAGCGCAGTATCGTCAATGCGCTTGGGCTCCACGCCCAGCTGCCGCGCACTCACCTGCAAAAAATGCCGGGTCAGCATGGGCACATCTTCAGCGCGCTCACGCAGTGCGGGCAAGCGCAGGCGAATGACGTTGAGCCGATGGAACAAGTCTTCACGGAACGCACCGTCCAGCACACGCTGCTCCAGATTCTGGTGCGTGGCGGCAATCACGCGCACATGGGACTTGACGGTGGCATGTCCGCCCACACGGTAGAACTGGCCATCCGACAACACGCGCAGCAGCCGTGTCTGCAAGTCAAACGGCATGTCACCGATTTCATCAAGGAACAGCGTTCCGCCCTCGGCTTGCTCAAACCGTCCACGCCGCTGTGTCTGCGCACCCGTGAAGGCGCCGCGCTCATGGCCAAAAAGCTCGGATTCCAGCAGATCCTTGGGGATCGCTGCTGTATTGATCGCCACGAACGGCCCCTGAGCGCAAGGCGAGTGCTTGTGCAAGGCGCGGGCCACCAGCTCTTTGCCTGAGCCAGACTCGCCCGTGATGAGCACCGTGACCAGGCTCTGGCTCAGCCGTCCAATAGCGCGAAACACATCCTGCATGGCGCTGGCCTGGCCCAACATCTCGGGCGCCACATCCTGGCTGTCCTGCGCCACATCCTCGCGCTGACTCTCCTGCACCGCGCGGCGGATAAGCTCCACCGCCTTGGGGATGTCAAACGGTTTGGGCAAATACTCAAAAGCGCCGCGTTGGAAGGCCGACACAGCGCTGTCCAGGTCGGAATAGGCGGTCATGATGATCACCGGCAGGCCCGGCTGGATGGCATGCACCTTCTCCAGCAATTGCAGGCCCGTGCCGCCCGGCATGCGGATATCACTCACCAACACCTGCGGCCCAGGCAGATCGGACCCGCCGGCACTCTGGGCCGCCAGCGCGTCGAGCACTTCGCTGGGGTGGGAGAAACTGCGCGTGGGCAGGTTTTCGCGCGCCAGCGCCTTCTCGAGCACGAAGCGGATCGAGGGGTCGTCATCTACTATCCAGATCGGCTTCATGGGTGGTCACACTTTCACTGGTTGCGTTTCTAGAAGCCTTTGAACGGTGCTCAGGGCAAGGGAAGCAGGATGCGAAAGTCGGTGCGTCCCGGCACACTCTCGCATTCAATCAGTCCATGGTGCTGCTGCACAAAAGTCTGCGCCAGCGTCAGCCCCAAGCCCGAGCCGCCGTCGCGGCCCGACACCAGCGGATAGAAAATTCTGTCCCGAATGGCGTCGGGCACACCCGGCCCGTTGTCGATGACATGCAATTCCAGTGCCAACTTATAGCGTTGACGGCCAAAAGTGACCTGCCGTGCCACGCGCGTGCGCAGCGTGATGCAGGCATCGCCCTGCGCTATCCGGTCGGTCAGCGCCTGCGCGGCGTTCTGAACGATATTGAGCACCGCCTGGATGAGCTGTGCCCGATCGCCCCGAAACTCGGGAATCGAGGTGTCGTAATCACGCTGCACCCGCAGGCCCTGCGGATACTCCACCAGAATGAGCGAACGCACGCGCTCGCAAACCTCATGGATATTGACGTCACCCACCTGGTGCGGGTGGCGGTGGGGTGCCAGCAGGCGGTCCACCAAGCTTTGCAGGCGATCCGCTTCGTGGACGATGACCTGGGTATATTCGGCCAGATCCGGGCTATCCAACTCCATCTCCAACAACTGCGCTGCCCCACGGATACCGCCCAGCGGGTTCTTGATCTCGTGCGCCAGGTTGCGGATCAGCTCTTTGTGTGCCTGGGCTTGCTCCAGCAAACGCTCTTCGCGGTCTTGGCGCACCTGTTGTTCCAGCGGCCACAGCTCCACCAGCACTTCGCCTTGAACTTCGGTGGGGGCCACATTCACATGCACAGGCACAGGTTCCTGGTGCAGGCGCTTGAGACTGGCCTCGTAGCGCAGGGCCGCAAAATCTTTACTGCGGGTGCCGGCCAATGCGGTTTGCAGCAAGGCAGGATCGGTGAAAAACTGGGAAAAATCAGTACCTTCAAGGGTGCGGCGCGACACGCCCAAATGCTGCTCCAGTGCAGCATTGGCGTAAAGCAGGGATCCATCGATCCGCAGTACCGCTACCAGTAGCGACAGCATGTCCAGCACCTGCAGCAGGCGCTGTGGCCCGTGCGGGGAGTTGGCAGCCATCACCCGTCCCGATTAAGGGGACGGCAAACGCGCCAGTTCACGCTTGATGCCCGCAATGTCGCTCTCACTGCGGGCCAGGTTGGCCTTGATCTCGGCGGTGCGCTCTGCATAGCGCTGGGTATTGCGCAGATCAAGCGCGTTGCGCTCGGGCGCCCCGTTGTTGTATTCCTTGGTGAGTTCAGCGTGGCGCGCTTCCGCCTTGCGCAATTCAGACTCCAGGATGGCACGGGCGTCAGCGTCACGCGCACGCTGGTCATTGGGGTTCACGCGGGGCGCGGAAGGCGGGGAGGCAGACTGTTTGGCCCCTGCAGCACCACTGGCCGGGACATTGCGTACGCCCTCGACAACCGTGACGTTACCTCCTTCAACCGGCTTGCAGCCCCGCTCCTTAGCCTGATTGGCATTGTTGGTGTACTCATTGCCACAGCGATAAATACGATCCTGTGCGCCCACTGGCGCCACCATCAGGGCAAGAAGGGTCAGAGCAGGTAGCGAGGAGAGAAAGGTCTTTTTCATACAGTGTGCTCGCACGCATCGTGCAGGGTTGCTTCTTAGTATCACCCAAACAGGGCCGATCTCCAATCCAATGTATGCATTGAACTGCAACGAAATGCCATGGGATGCACCGAGGCGCCCAGGGTTCCCCAGAAAAAAAGCGGCCCGGAGGCCAATGCCAGTCAGTTAAGCCCTGACTGGCATTTTTTTTGTTGGGAACTTGCTGCGAGAGCGCTTGA
>NZ_BAAGQN010000016.1:159926-162789 GCF_054783455.1 Simplicispira piscis | reverse complement strand
GGGAGCATGACGAACATGCTCCCTTTTTACCTGCCCGGGGCAAGCTGCCGTCTTAACTGACTGGCATTGCGCAGGCGCGGGCTTTTGCGTTGAAAGATGCGCCTTGGAGGCGCTTTCGCAACCGGTCAGAAACGGGCGGGAGAGCGCTTGCGATCGCGTTCGTCTTCAGGCCAAGCAGTCAAGATGTTGTTTGCAGTCATGTGGAAAACTCCTGTGATGGACATACAACGGAGCGACTACACAACGGGTTGACGCATCTGATCAAAAAAATGCAACGAGGGATAACCCCTGGTAATTTGATGTGTGCTCAGCAATTAAAAACGATAGCTACCAGCGCTTTACTACCGGGTGCTAGGGGTTGAAAATCCCCTCAATTTAATATGAAATCAAACACTGAAAGAAGCCGCTTCCAGCTGCGAAGAAAGTTCGAGCCAGCGTTCTTCCAGGGTCTGCGTTTCATCACTACCGGTTTTCAGGCGACGCCCGCAGTCGGCAATCTCGGCAGGGGGCAGCGCCTGCGTCAGCCGGTCTTCCAGCACCCGGCGTTCTTCGGTCAGTTCCTTTAAACGCTTGTCGATCTGCTCAAGCTCACGCTTGTAGGGGCGCAGCTTGTCGGTCATTTGCTGGCGCGCCTGGGCGTCCTGCTTGCGCTGTTCCTTGGCGTCAACCGCCGGTTTGCTGTCTGTGTGCGGCTTGGCGATGATGGTGGTCGGTTTGGCCACGCTCACAGGGGCCGCATGTTGCTCTGCAGCGGCTTCGCTCTTTGCCAGTTCGCGCTGGCGCTTGGCCTCGTCGAGCAGGTAGCGCTGGTAGTCGTCCAGGTCGCCATCGAACGGTCCGACTGCCCCGCGTCCCACCATCCAGAACTCGTCACATACGGCGCGCAGCAAGGCGCGATCGTGGCTGACCAGCATGACGGTGCCCTCGAACTCATTGAGCGCCATGGAGAGCGCCTCGCGGGTCGCCAAGTCAAGGTGGTTGGTCGGCTCGTCCAGCAGCAGCAGGTTGGGGCGCTGCCAGACGATCATGGCCAGCACCAGGCGGGCCTTCTCGCCGCCGCTCATGCTGCCCACACTCTGTTTGACCATGTCGCCGCTGAAGTTGAAGCTGCCCAGGTAGCTGCGCAAATCTTGCTCCCGGCTGGGTTCGCGGCTGTTGGGGCCTGCTTCCTTGGCCAGGCGAATCATGTGTTCCAGCGGGTTCTCGTGCGGCCGCAGCACATCGAGTTCTTGCTGTGCGAAATATCCGATCGACAAGCCCTTGCCTTCGGTGATGGTGCCTGCCAGCGGCGCCATGGTGCGGGCAATGGTCTTGACCAGGGTGGATTTACCCTGGCCGTTGGCGCCCAGGATGCCGATGCGCTGGCCCGCCAGCACACTGCGGCTGACTTTCTGCAGGATGGTGGTTTCCACCCCGTCCTCGCCCAGGTAGCCGAAGGACGCATCGCTGATCGCCAGCATCGGATTGGGCAGGTTGGCCGGTTCCTTGAATTCAAAGGTGAACTCGGCATCCGCCAGAACCGGGGCAATTTTCTCCATGCGCTCGAGCGCCTTGACCCGGCTTTGCGCCTGTTTGGCCTTGCTGGCCTTGGCCTTGAAGCGCGCAATGAACTTCTGCAAATGGGCAATTTTGTCCTGCTGCTTGGAGAAGCTGGTCTGCTGCAACTCCAGCTGCTCGGCGCGCAAGTCTTCGAACTTGCTGTAGTTGCCGCCGTAGCGCGTCAATTGCGCATGGTCTATGTGCATGGTCACATTGGTCACGGCGTCAAGAAACTCACGGTCGTGGCTGATGACGATCATCGTGCCTTCATAGCGCTTGAGCCAGGCTTCGAGCCAGACCAGTGCGTCCAGGTCCAAGTGGTTGGTGGGCTCGTCGAGCAGCAGCAGGTCGCTCGGGCACATCAGTGCGCGCGCCAGCTGCAGGCGCATGCGCCAACCGCCGGAGAAGCTGTTGACGGGTTTGTCCAATTCGGAAACCTTGAAACCCAGGCCGAGGATGAGTGCCTGCGCGCGAGGCACGGCGTCGTGTGCACCGGCGTCGTGCAGGTCGGTATAGGCGTGCGCAATGGCCATGCCATCGTCTGCCGCTTCGGCGGCCACAAGCTGCGCCTGCATTTCCATCAGCCGCGTGTCACCTGCGACGACAAAGTCGGTCGCGGGCTCATCTGTCTCGGGCATGTTCTGTGCCACCTGAGACATGCGCCACTGTGTTGGGATAAAGAAATCGCCGCCGTCTTCATGTAAACCGCCGTTGAACAGGGCGAACAGACTGGATTTGCCAGCCCCGTTGCGGCCGACGAGGCCGACATGCTCTCCGGGGTTGATGGTGGCGTTGACACGGTCGAGCAGCACCTTGGCGCCGCGGCGGAGAATGACGTTTTTAAGAGTAATCATCTATTCATTGCAATATTTCGCACTTGAAAATAACGGGGAGAAATTTTAATAATTAGGATTTGAATAGTTCTTCGTGCAATTTGAACCGGTTGCAAATTTTCCTGCGCCATACGTAGTATCGAAAGTGACTTTGTACAAATAGTCAACATAGTTTACGGTTGCTGGTCCGCGGCTTGTTCGGTCGGCAGCGATAGCGTGAAGAATGTTTTCCGATTCGGGCGGTTTTCTTCCCTGCCAGACTGTTTCGTTGCCATTTAATTTTATATTTCCCAACTCGCCTTCAGGGAAGAAAACTTTGATCTGATCCCTGTCTTTTCCTGATGCGTGCAGTATAAATTCTGCCGGTTTAGGTGTTTTTCCTAAAAAAACACCTCGGTGAGCTGGAATCAAGAATTTATTTTCGTTTAAAAGCGCTTTCATTGAATTTATGAGATCCACTTGTTGGGCGTACGTTTCTATTTTACCTTTGT
>NZ_BAAGQN010000016.1:72081-159826 GCF_054783455.1 Simplicispira piscis | reverse complement strand
ACCAGTAATTAAGAGAATTCCACCTTGAGTGAAAAATCCACGCTTGGTAAGCTCGTTGAAAAACTGCTCCACCGATTTATCCATGTATTGATAAACTTCTGTTTCAATATTTGACTTGGTGACAGGATCAACAAATGGCGGATGCGTTGAATGGGTCATGAGAACAGCCATATATGGCTCGTTCGCAGTTTCTTCGCGGCCATCCATCCAATTCAGGAGACGCAAGAAGAGTGCTCGATCCTCGACAGCACCGAACAGGCCCTTTTCCCATTCTTTGTAAAAATTATTATTTGGTCCTTCGACATAATCAAATCCAATAGATTTCGTCCAGCCGCCAAGATTTGTAAATTCAAGTGAGCTATTGGAGAAAAAATTGGTTTTGTATCCTTTTGATTTCATGAATTGAGGCAATGAATCATCAATGCAATCAAATCCCTGAAATGCGTCAACGCTTTTGTAGCGACCAATGGAAGGCACAGGATTTCTGCCTGTCAATAGAGAAATGAGTCCGCCATCGGTGGTGAATCCGTTGGCAAAAAAATTACTAAAGTAACTATTTTGTTTTGCCAGGTTATCCAAAAAAGGGGTGTATTTTTTTTGGTTGGGGAGCAGTGTTTCTAGATGGTAAGCTGACAGCGACTCTATCACTAACAAGATGACATTATTTCTAGATGTGTTTTCACCGTCGATACCAATTTTTTTAATCGAATCAATTTTTCCAATATTTTTCTTGTTGTCAAGATATTCTTTGTCAACACCCGAAGGGTAATTTATTTCCATGAAATTCATTACCGTGTCATTGAATATGTAATCAGGGTCTTTCTTTGTAAAAAATAAAAATATAACACCAATTGGTATGGCTAAGTAAATTAATAGTCGTCCAAAAAAAACAGAGCGGCGCGCAAAAAAAACAAAGCCAATTGCAGCAAATATATTAACAACACCAAAGATCACTAAAGCAAGATCTTTAGGGGAAAATTTCAATGCTTGAATAAATGTATAGATTGCATTGGTTTCCCTGGAGAATAAAATAACATCATTCAAATAAACACGATAGTTTAATGTTTTATAAATAATAATATCTAACCAGAAAAAAACAACAGCAGGAATAATGAAAAAAGCCCACAGCAATCGCAATTTGCTTGATTTAAAAAACAGCACAAAAGCACTGAGAATTAAAACTATTGCCAAAAATAATAGATCATGCGCCCATACTGGTGCAATAAAACACCAGCTACACCCCGCAGAGAGGGAGTGCGTATGGTTAACGATGTATGATCGGTATCCAACGCCAAAAATCAGGCCAACAAAAAATAAAACGAACCACATCCCCTTAAATATTGAGAGTAATTTTATTGTGTTGTTATTTTTCAGAGGCATAAATTCACACTTCTACTGGCGGATGGTTTGTTAAAATTTTATACCCCTTGCGCAAGAGATATTCGCCTACTTCCAATCAGCACGAGATGCGTTTCATTCATTATTCGCAGATATCTGCAGAATAGTGCTAGCATTGAAAATGCGGAGTACGTACCGTTTAAGATTTTCCTACCACTTACAGCAAAACGACTTGTGAAATATCTTAGAAATTTTTCTGGCCAGTCAGGGCTTCTGCTGTAATCACAAGCACTTCATCCTCGCCCGCACTGGTCTCCAGCCAGAACACCGGCAATGAAGGAAAAGCAGCTTCGAAGTACGCGCGTTCATTTCCAATTTCAAGTACTAATACGGCGTTTTCACTCATGCACGCAGCGGCACCTTGCAGCAGGTCACGAATAAAATCCATGCCATCGCTACCACCAGCCAAAGCTAATTCAGGCTCTGCGCGGTACTCTGGGGGCAGGGTGCCCATGCTTTGCGTATTGACATAGGGAGGATTGCACAAAATCAGGTCCCAGGGGCCAGCAACTTGCGCCAATCCGTCGCTGGCCTGCAATGCAATGCGATCCTGCAGACCATGGCGTTCAACGTTGATCCGCGCAACGGCCAAAGCGTCAGTGGAAATGTCAGAGCCGGTCACCTGTACATCTGGCCACGCCATAGCAGCAAGGATGGCAAGGCTACCGTTACCGGTACAAAGATCCAGTACTCTGTGCGTGTGTTCATCCAGAAAATCATCAAAGCCCCCCTCCGCAATCAACTCGGCAATCAGGCTGCGCGGCACGATAGCGCGTTCGTCCACATAGAACGGCACCCCCTGCAGCCAGGCTTCGCGCGTGAGGTAGGCTGCGGGTTTGCGCGTGCTGATGCGTTCTTCAAAAAGTGTAGCTACCAGCGCTTTCTGGATGGGCGTTACGGGCTGATTTTGCTTTGAATCAGGTGCGTCGCCAAGCGGGGTGTCCAACGGCAGCCCCAGGCGCCAGAGCACCAGCCATGCGGCTTCGTCGTGGGCGTTGGTGGTGCCATGGCCGAAGGACACGCCAGCGGCCTGAAGCTGCTGCGCACCCGACGCGATGAGGGCGCCCACGGTGTCGCCGGCGAGCGGCGGCAAGGATGTGGCGGGGGCCGCACTCATGCGGCCTGCGCGCCAGCCAGGGCCTGCGCGTGGAGGTTTTCGAGCGTGCGGCGGTAGATGTTCTTGAGCGGCTCAATGTCCACCAGCGCGATGTGCTCGTCGATTTTGTGAATGCTGGCGTTGGGTGGACCACACTCGATGACCTGGGGACAGAGGGTGGCGATGAAGCGGCCATCGCTGGTACCACCAGTGGTCGAGAGTTCGGTGGTGATGCCCGTCTCGTCGGCAATGGCCTGCTGCACAGCAACCACCAGTTCGCCGGGGGTGGTCAGAAAGGGCTGGCCGCCCAGCGTCCATTGCAGTTCGTATTCGAGTTCATGGCGGTCAAGCACGGCGTGCACGCGCTGTTTTAGGCCTTCGGCGGTAGATTCGGTGCAGAAGCGGAAGTTGAAGTCGATAACGACATCGCCCGGAATGATGTTGCTTGCACCCGTACCACCGTGGATGTTGCTCATCTGCCAGCTGGTGGGCTGGAAGAAGGCGTTGCCCGCGTCCCAGCGCATGGCGGCAAGTTCTGCCAGCGCGGGCACTGCCTGGTGAATGGGGTTGCGTGCCAGATGGGGGTAGGCGATGTGGCCCTGGATGCCGCGCACGGTGAGCTTGCCGCTGAGCGTGCCGCGACGTCCGTTCTTGATCATGTCCCCCGTTTTGCGCACGGCAGTGGGTTCGCCCACGATGCAGTAGTCCAGTTGCTCACCTTGGGCACGCAATTGCTCGACGACCACCTTGGTGCCGTCGACCGATGGGCCTTCCTCGTCGCTGGTGAGAAGGAAGGCGATGTTCAGTAGTGGGTCCGGCGTCGCCAGCAAGAACTCTTCCACGGCGACTATAAAAGCGGCGATGGAGGTCTTCATATCGCTGGCACCGCGCCCGTAGAGCTTGCCGCCACGCTGCGTGGGCGTGAAAGGGTGGCTGCTCCATTGCGCAAGCGGTCCGGTGGGAACCACATCGGTGTGGCCGGCAAAGACTATTGTTTTAATAGCGTGTTGCGCTTTATGGGCGGGCGCTACAGTGCGTTTTGACCATAAATTACTGACACGGAAATTGTCGGGGCCGCTGTCCATGGCCTTGCACACGAAACCCAGGGGTTCCAGTCGCTCGGTAATCAGCGCGAGGCATCCGGCGTCGTTGGGGGTGACTGAGGGGCGGGCAATCAGCGTTTCAGCCAGGTGCAGGGTTTGTGACATGGAAAAAGTGAGCGGTCAGGCGTCTGACTTGATATCGAGAATGATTTCGGTAAACGAGGGCTGGTCGTCCTGGTTCTGGACATCGCGAGCCTCCTTGTTGGCCTGGGCGGTTTTGGAGGCGAGCGCGAAATCGTTTTGCAGGCGCCACATCAGATTGGTAGGCGAGTCGGCGTAAGCCAGGCCTTCCTTGCGGTCGATACGGTTCTCCATGATGAGACGCGCGAGGTCTTCCTCGAAGGTCTGAGAGCCTTCAGCCATCGATTTTTCCATGGCTTCACGCACACCGGAAAAATCGCCTTTTTCGATGAGTTCGGACACCAGCTTGGTGTTGAGCATCACTTCGACCGCGGGCAGCCGCTCGCCTGCGGCCGTGCGCACCAGGCGTTGCGAGATGATGGACTTGAGGGCCGAAGACAGGTCGCCCAGCATGGTGGCGCGCACTTCCACGGGGTAAAAGCTCAGAATGCGGTTCAGCGCTTGGTAGCTGTTGTTGGCGTGCAGCGTGGCCAGGCACAAATGGCCCGACTGTGCATAAGCAATGGCGGCCGACATGGTTTCACGGTCGCGGATTTCACCGATCAGGATCACGTCAGGTGCCTGGCGCAGGGCATTTTTCAGGGCCGTCTGCAGTGACTGGGTGTCGCTGCCTACCTCGCGTTGGTTGACGATCGACTTGCGGTTGCGGAACTGGTATTCGACCGGGTCTTCGATGGTCAGGATATGGCCGGTCTGCATGCTGTTGCGCCGGTCGATCATGGAGGCCAGTGAGGTGCTTTTACCTGAACCGGTCGCGCCCACGACCAGTATCAGGCCGCGTTTTTCCAGGATCAGATCACCCAGCACGGGCGGGAGATTGAGGTCGCTCAGCTCCGGAACCTGCTGGCTGATGAAGCGAATGACCACGGCATAGCTGCCGCGCTGGCGCATGGCACTGACGCGGAAACGCCCCACACCCGACAGCGGCACACCCATGTTGAGTTCACCCGTTTCTTCCAGCTCCTCGATGCGGTCTGGCGGCACGATTTCAGACAGCAGGTTGCGCGGCGCATCAGGCGGCAGCACCTGGTTGTTGATCGGCACGCTCTCGCCGTTGATCTTGATCAGTGCCGGGGCGTTGGCCGACAGGTAGACGTCTGACGCCTTCTTCTCGGCCATCAGGCGCAGGATGCGCTCCATAGTGCTCATGGTGAACTCCCTCAGGTGTTGTGGGTGCGAATGCCTGCGCCGGGTTGTTGATCAGTCGCGCAGCAGGTCGTTCAGGCTGGTCTTGGCGCGGGTTTGTGCGTCTACGCGCTTGACGATGATGGCCGCATACAGGCTGTAGCGACCACCATCCTTGGGCAGGCTGCCGCTGATGACCACCGAGCCGGCAGGAATGCGCCCGTAACTCACTTCGCCGGTTGCGCGGTCATAAATAGGGGTGCTTTGGCCCAGGTACACGCCCATGCTGATGACCGAGTTCTCTTCGACGATGACGCCTTCGACGACTTCGGAGCGTGCGCCGATGAAGCAGTTGTCTTCGATGATGGTGGGGTTGGCCTGCAGGGGTTCGAGTACACCGCCCAGGCCCACGCCGCCGGAAAGGTGTACGTTCTTGCCCACCTGCGCGCAACTGCCCACGGTGGCCCAGGTGTCCACCATGGTGCCTTCATCGACGTAGGCGCCGATGTTCACGTACGACGGCATCAGGATGGCGCCACGGGCGATGAAGCTGCCCCGGCGCGCCACGGCAGGCGGTACCACGCGCACACCGGTGGCGGCCATTTCCTGGACCGTGAGGTGGCCAAACTTGGTGGGCACCTTGTCGTAGAAGCCCAGGTCACCCGATTGGATGAGTTCATTGTCTTTCAGCCGAAACGACAGCAGCACGGCCTTTTTGATCCACTGGTGCACCGTCCACTGACCCACCGCCTCGCGCGTCGCCACACGCAGCTTGCCTGTGTTGAGTTCACCAATCACATGTTCGACCGCTTCCAGCACCTCTTTGGGGGCGACGTCGGGCGACAGGCTGGCGCGGTTCTCCCACGCGGTTTCGATGATGCTTTGCAGTTGTTGGGTCATGGATTTAAGCGGTACGGGATTGAATGAATTGCACGATGCGACGGGCGGCCTCGACGCATTCTGCGGTTTCGGCCACCAGGGCCATGCGAATGCGCTGGGCGCCCGGGTTGGCGCCAGCCGCTTCGCGCGCCAGGTAACTGCCCGGAAGTACCGTGACATTGTATTGAGCCAGCAGCGCCCGTGCGAACTCGGCATCGTTCATGCCAAGCGCAGCGGGAACGCCTGCCCACAGGTAAAAACCGGCATCGGGCAGGGCCACGTCCATCACAGGCGCTAGCAAGGGAGTGACCTGGGCGAACTTTTCGCGGTACAGGTTGCGATTTTCCAGCACATGCTGCTCATCGTTCCAGGCAGCAACGCTGGCCGCTTGCACCGCCGACCCCATGGCGCTGCCATGGTAAGTGCGGTACAGCAAAAACGCCTTGATCAAGGCGGCGTCGCCAGCAACAAAGCCGCTGCGCAGACCGGGCACATTGCTGCGCTTGGACAGGCTGGTAAACGACAGCATGCGACGGAAGTCGCTGCGGCCGAGTTGCGCGGCGGCTTCCAGCCCCCCCAGCGGAGGCTCATCACGGAAATAGATCTCGCTGTAGCACTCGTCAGAGGCAATCACGAAACCATACTGGTCGGACAGTTCAAACAGCTTTTTCCATTCTGCCAATGGCATGACTGCCCCCGTAGGGTTGCCGGGAGAGCAAACAAACAACAATTGGGTGTTTTGCCAGACGGCCTCGGGCACGCTGTCCCAGTCCACCGCAAAGTTGCGTGCAGGGTCGCTGGGGGCAAAGTATGGTTGGGCGCCCGCCAGCAAGGTGGCGCCTTCGTAGATTTGGTAGAACGGATTCGGGCACACCACTGTGGCGTTGGCGCGTGAGGGGTCAATGACGGTCTGCGCAAAGGCAAACAGGGCCTCGCGTGAGCCATTCACCGGAAGCACCTGCGTGGCCGGATCGACTGCCAAACCGTAGCGCCGCCCCAGCCAGTCTGCAAAAGCCTGGCGCAGTCGTGCTTCGCCTGCTGTTGCCGGGTAGTTGGCCAGGCCATCCAGACCCGCGACCAGTGCACTCTTGATAAAGGCCGGTGTCGCATGGCGCGGCTCGCCCATGCCCAGGCTGATGGGGGAGAAGGCCGTGGGTAACGGTACATCAGCAAAAAGCTGTCGCAGCCGCTCGAAAGGGTAGGGCTGCAAATGCGAAAGCAGGGGATTCATATGGCCGCCATTATGGGCGATGGCACGGCCACGATGGCCGCATCCTGGGCGCGCCTTGTCGTATGCAATGGGGGTTTTGGCATCTGTGTCAGTACCGTGCAAGCAGACTGTGAACACTGTAGTGGGTTTGCATTTCGTAACAGTATGTGCAAACCTTTAGCAGAGATTCTTCTGCCAGAGGGGTTTATAAGAATCCAGGAGGCTCCCATGACCGATTCCATCTTTATGCATCCAGGCACCTGGCTGATGCGCCGCTTTCACCTGCTGGGCAAACTGATGTTGCTGGGAGCGGTGATGGTGGCGATGTTCGTGGGAGCGGCCAGCCTGGCATCGCCGCAGACCGGGGCAGGCCTGCAATGGACTGTCGTTGGCGTCTGCGTGGCATTGCTCGTGTACCTGCTGGCAGCGTTGTATGCCAGTTTGGCCACGGACCTTGCCGCCCTGGCCCATGCCATGGAGAAAACTGCCCAAGGCGATTTGGGTGTACACATCAAAACCTCGGGAAACGATGAGCTGGCGGACTTGGCGCAGCGGCTGGACCACATGGTGCAAACCCTCTCGGCCATGGTGGCTGACATCCGCAGCAATGCCGCCCTGGTCGCCCATGCAGGCCAAACCATCTCTTCAGACAGCCGGGCGCTGGCCGACCGCACGGAGCAGCAAGCCGCCAACCTGGAGCAGACGGCGGCCAGCGTGGAGCAACTCTCGTCCACTGTGCAAGGCAATGCGCAGACTATTCGCGCAGCAGACCAGCAAGCCAGTGAGGTCAGCCGTGCAGCCGAGCACGGAACCCAGGCCATGGCCCACGCAGTGGAATCGGTGCAGGCCATCCAGCAAGATGCACGCCGCATGAACGAGATCATTGGTGTGATCGATAGCATTGCCTTCCAGACCAATATCCTGGCGCTCAACGCGGCCGTCGAGGCTGCCCGGGCGGGCGAGCAGGGTCGCGGCTTTGCCGTCGTGGCCTCTGAGGTACGCACGCTGGCAGGACGCTCCGGGGAAGCCGCCCGCGAAATCCGTGCGCTGATCAGCGCGTCGGTACGGCAGGTGGAGTCCAGCGCCGGCCTGATCCGCTCGGCTGGAGAGGGCATCTCTGCCATGGCCACGGGTATTCGCAGCGTGGCGGCCACCATGTCGGAAATCGCCACTTCCGGGGGCGAGCAAAGCACCGGCCTGCAGGAGATCACCACAGCGGTGCGCCAGCTCGATCAGATCACCCAGCACAACGCGCAGATGGTGGAACATGCCGTCGAGCAGGCCAGGGCGCTGGAAGGGCGGGCCAATACGCTTTCCCGGGCGGTCGAATCTTTCCGTCTGCAGCAAGGCACGGCGGACGAGGCGGTGGCGCTGACCCAGCGCGCGGTGAATATGCGTTCGAGCGGTTCACGCGATCAGTTTTTACGCAGCATCACCGACAAAAACCAGCCATTTCACGACCGTGACATGTATGTGTTCGCACTCGATTCCAGTGGAACCTACCTGGCCTTTGCCGGCAACGCCACTAAAGTAGGCACGCGCGTCCAGGACATTCCGGGCATTGCCGGCGATCAGTTGGTGCAGGACATCATTGCGCAGGCCGAGCGCGGCCCGGGATGGGTCGAGTACGACATCAACAACCCTGCCACGGGCAAGGTACAGACCAAAATGTCGTTCGTGCGCAAGGTGGACGACCTGTACGTGGGCTGCGGGGTCTACAAGACTTTGGCGGCGCGCGCCTAAAGCCAGGTAGCCGCTCAACCGGCTTTAGAGGGAGCGGCGAGCCCGTGCCCTTGCCAATGCGGCCGCGATGGTGGCCTGTTTGTCTGCAATAGGCGAGGAGGGTGGGGCGTCGCCCTGCGGCGCACTGGCAGCGTCCTCCTGGCCGTTGACCAGGCGCCTGTCAAGCACAGCACAGTCACCAACGGCCAGGCGAGCCTGGCGCTGGTGGTAGCGTTCTTGCGCCTGTTGCGCCTGCGCGGGCGACCAGGCATCCCAGCCCGTTGCTGGCCCACTGGCGTTGACCAGCGCCATGCAATCAACTGGGCAGGCCGGAATGCACAGCTCGCAACCCGTGCAATGCTCTGGCAAAACGGTGTGCATGAGCTTGTTGGCACCCACGATGGCGTCTGCGGGGCATGCTTTGATGCACAGCGTGCAACCAATGCACCAGTCTTCGTCGATCACCACCACACTGCGTGGCCCTTCCACGCCGTACTGGGGGTCAAGGGCCTGCACGGGCAAGCCCGTAATTGCTGCCAGCCGGGCGACGCCTTGCGCGCCGCCTGGGGGGCATTGGTTGATGCCCGCGTCTCCCGCTGCAATGGCGTGTGCGTAGGCTGCACAGTCGGCATAGCCGCAGCGCGTGCACTGCGTCTGCGGCAGGGCCGCTTCAATGCGGGCCGCCAGACCCGCTTGCCGTATGGGCATTGCCGGGGTCAGGCGGCCTTGTTGCGCGCCGGATTTTTGCTGCGCACTGCTGGGGGCGCTGCGGTGACCGTGGTATTGGCTACGGCCACGGCTTCGCGCTCAGGCTGCACGGCAGGCGCCGCTGCGGCTGTGGGCGACGCCGAAGCGTTGCCTGCCGGCGTGGCCCAGCGCGTGGTGGGAGCCGTGGGATCTGCGGGCGATGCCGTCGGCACAGGCTTGGCCGCAACAACAGGGGTTTTTTTGTTGGCAGGGGCGGCTACAGCCGATTTTGCTGCTTTGGTAGCGTGCGCAGATGCGACGACCTTCGCGCTCACAGCCTTGCCTGCGGCGGCCTTGGATGCTGCCACGCCCTTGGACGGGGCGGCCTTGGGCTTTGCGACTGCCTTGGTAGCAACGACGACCTTGGCTGGACTGGCTTCTGCGCGGGCGACCGCCTTTGGAGCGGCGGCTGCAGCGGGAGCGGCGACAACGGGTGCCTGCGGCTTGGCCACTTTTTGATGCTCCAGAATGAAAGCACGCACCGCTGGGTACACCGTCTCACGCCAGCGGCGACCGCTGAAGATGCCGTAGTGACCGGCACCCTTGGCCTCCAGATGGCGTTGCTCTTTGCCTGGCAGACCACTGCAAAGGTCGTGCGCGGCGCGGGTCTGGCCCGAGCCGGAAATATCGTCCAACTCACCTTCAACGGTCAGCAGGGCACCCTGGGTGATATCTTGCGGACGCACCCGTTCGATCGTGCCCGCAGAGGAACGCACGTCCCAGGTGCCGTTGACCAGCTTGTGGTCCTGGAACACGGTCTTGATGGTTTCAAGGTAGTAGTCCGCATCCATGTCGAGTACGGCGTTGTACTCGTCGTAGAACTTGCGGTGGGCTTCGGTGCTGTTGTCGTCGCCCTTGATCAGGTTCTTGAAGTAGTCGTAGTGGTTGACGGCGTGGCGGTCGGGGTTCATTGCCACGAAACCGGTGTGCTGCAGGAAACCTGGATAGACGCGGCGTCCCGCGCCGGGGAAATTGCCCGGGACACGGTAAATGACATTGTTCTCAAACCACTCGTAGCTTCGCTCGCTGGCCAGGTTGTTCACTGCAGTGGGCGATTTGCGGGCATCGATGGGGCCGCCCATCATGGTCATCGACAGCGGTGTTTTTTCGCCACGACTGGCCATCAAAGAAACCGCTGCCAGCACAGGCACGGTGGGCTGGCACACGCTGACCACATGGCAGTTGCCGTATTTTCCCTGCAGGTGACGGATGAACTCCTGCACATAGTTGATGTAGTCATCCAGGTGGAATTCACCCTCGGAAAGAGGCACCAGGCGCGCGTTCTTCCAGTCGGTGATGTAGACCTTGTGGTCGCTGAGCATGGAGCGCACGGTGTCGCGCAGCAATGTGGCGTAGTGGCCTGACAAGGGCGCCACGATCAACACCACGGGCTGGATCTTGAGGTTTTCCAGCGTCTTCGGATCGTCCGAGAAGCGCTTGAAGCGGCGCAGTTCGCAGAAAGACTTGTCCAGTTCCACGCGTTCGTGGATCGCCACTTCAACGCCGTTCACGGCCACAGTCCGGATACCGAAGGTCGGTTTTTCGTAGTCTTTGCCCAGCCGATAGATCAGGTCGTAGCCTGCCGACATGCGCTGGGCCAGCGGCGTCTTCTGGAACGGCGAGGACGGGTTGCTGTAGAGCTTGGAAGCAGCCAACGCAAAATCTGCGAAGGGTTCCATGAAGGAGCGCTGGGTTTCAAAGATCTGGTAGAGCATGGGGCGAAATCCAATATGTTGCAGTGCAATATAACAGCATTTGGTTACTGGTGTTGGCAGTAAAACTACTAAGAGAGCGTCACGTTGGTGACACAGTAACAAGCAAGAAATGGCTGCTATCAAACATCCGATTGCTATCAACAATATAGCTGCTAACGCTTTACCTAATTGCCTTATACGCCTTTTTTATCTATATCTTTGACGGCAGCCTGACTGCCTGCCTGCGACTGCAACCAGGCATCGAACGAGGTACGCGACACCTTGCGCAGCGCTTGGCCGAACACCTCCTTGTTACCCAGATACAGGCAGTGCCGGATGACGGTATAGGCGTTGAACTTGCCGTTCGGGTTCTGTTCTTCGAAATACTGCTTGTAGCGTTTGACAATGCCGATGTTCTGCCGCAACAGGCCATTGAAGCGTGCGCGGGTAATCCCGGGCGACCAGGCGTGGATGTCGTCCACGAAACTGTCCAATTTGTGCGGTTCAAACGTGAAGTCGCGGAAAAAATGCGTGGCGATCTTGAGAAAGGAGAACGCATCGAGCACGCTGCCTGGCAGCGCAGCCTGGGGCATAGGCTGTGGATCAAGATCGGCCAAGGATTCGTCGGTCGCGTCGGGGGCCTTGAGCAATTCAGCTTCGGTTTCGTCGCGGATTTGCCGAAATTCGCGGTCAGCCAGCTCAAACAGGGCAGACAGCACGTTAATGCGTCGCTTGAGTGGGCCGGGAATGGCCTTTTTGTACTTGATCTTATGGTCCAGCACGCTCCAGGAGTCCTGGATGATGGTGCGGATCTGCAGCTCGATAGGCCACGGCGCAAGCAGTGCATGCGCTGGCAGGGCGGCCTGCGAGGCATTCAGGCGCAAGTCCAGGTGCAGGCCCTTGTAGCCAAACGCAGCCTCGGTCCCCTCCACGGCGCTGACCTTGTCCGTCACCTCGATCACATCAAACAATGACTGCACTGCCGCCGCTACTTTTTCCAGTTCGTCTTCGTACAGGCAAACCACGCGCACACCAATCAGGTCGCTGATGTAGTCGCGTATTTCATAAGGTGTGCTGCTTTCCTCCAGCACGGCGCGGTATTTGCGCGAGAACTTGCGAATGCACTCGTCGCGCTCCTTGACCCGGCCTTCCACCTTGGAGATCTCGACCTGGCCGTTGCGGGCTACGTGCGAACCTACCAAATCCACAAAAGCCGCGCAGGCCGCCTGCAGTTGGCTCTGGTGTTTGTCATGGAAGGCCAAGAAGCGGGATTCCTCCAGTTCGAAGTCAAGCGATGGCATGGGGCGGGCTTTCTGAAAGGCGGGTGTGTCGTGTTGCTTGGATTCTCAGGGGTATCTGGCATTGGCCGAGCCGCTCTGTCGGGCAGTTTCGCAAAATTGGGCAAACTTGTTAACCTATACAAGCTGCTACAACGCCCGGTTCTTTCGCGGTCGGCCAGCTGCCTTGGCCTTCTCTTCCTGTTCATGCAAACCACTGCCTCCACTGTAGTTTCGCAGGAGCCCCGCATTCCCGGGCACCTGCCGATGTTCGCCGGGCTATTGCTGGCGGTGTTGCTGCTGGGCCTGACCTGGCGGCACTGGGTCAGCGAAACACAGACTTCCCTTGGCCGGCGCCAGCAAGCCTTCACAGCGGCGGTGGACCGTAACACCTACAGCATCCGTGACCAGATGGGCACCCTGTCGATGATGCTGCGCGGCGTCAAAGGGTATTACGACGGTTCTGAAAGTATCGACCGCGAAGAGTTCCATGCCTATGTAGCAGCGCTGTCGCTGGAAGACACCCTTCCTGGTCTGCAAGCCGTGGCTTATGCGCCACGCCTCGTAGCAGGCCAAGTGCAGGCCCACGAACTGGAAATGCACAGCAAGGGTTTTCGCCGCTACGCAGTTCAGCCCGCCGGGGATCGCGCGTATTTCGCTCCCCTCAGCTATATCGAACCACTCACCGGCCGCAACCTGAAAGCGCTGGGGTTTGATATCAGCACGGTTCCAGCCACCAGGGATGCGCTGGAACGCGCCCGTGATACCGGGAAGGCCTCGTTGAGTGCCGCGTTAACGTTGCGGCAAGACGCAGGCCGCAAGGATGCTGTGGGAGTCGTCATGTACCTGCCCATCTATACCAAACCCAGCGACCCCGACACGGTTGAGGGTCGCAGGCGGGCGCTGTTCGGCTGGATATCAGCTCCCATTCGCATCCACGAGATGTTGCAGGGCATGACCCGGCAACTTGATCCCGACATCGACCTGAGCATCCGCGATGTGGGCGCTTCTGAAGGCTTGGCACTGCTGTACGGCAACGCCTCGGCTGGCGACTCTGACCTGCACGAAACCCGACTCTTGGACATTGGCGGCCGCACGTGGGAGCTTTCCATGCGCGCGCTGCCGCACTTTGAGCAGCGCTTTAAAAACAATAACCAAGCCTTTAACGCCATGATGGGCGTGATGCTCAGCTTGATGGTGGGCGGACTGATCTGGTTTTTCTCCACCGCCCGGGTGCGTGCCATGACACTGGCCCATCGCATGACCCAAGCACTGCGCTCCACCCGTGACGATCTGGAGAGCACCCTCAACGCAATTCCCGACTTGCTTTTTGAACTCGACCAGGAAGGGCGCATTCACCACTTCCGCTCGGCACGGTCTGGTCTGTTGGAATTGGCTCCCGAGATGTTCCTGGGCCAGCGGCTGATCGATCTGGTAGCGCCCGAAGCCGTGCCGGGCTGCCGCACCACGCTCCAGGCGGCCATGGACACAGGCTATTCAGCCGGCCACCAGTACCGCATGGACCTGGGCGCGCAAAGCCACTGGTTTGAACTATCTATTGCCCGCAAGGACGGCATTCCCGCAGGTCAGGGGCAACGCTTTGTCGCCATTGCGCGGGACATTACCGAACGCAAGCAGGCCGAGGCGCGCACACACCAGCTGGCTTACTTTGACACCCTGACGGCGCTGCCCAACCGCCGCATGCTGCTGGACCGCCTGGAGCACGCATTGGCATCGGCACGCAAGTCGGGACAGGTCGGTGCGCTGTTTTTCATCGACCTGGACAACTTCAAGCAAATCAACGATGCCCGCGGACACACCCTGGGCGATGCGCTGCTGGTGCAGGTTGCGCAGCGCCTGACCGGGCTGGTACCGGTCAGCGCTACCGTGGCACGCCTGGGTGGCGATGAGTTCGTGCTGTTGCTCAACAACCTTGCCCTGGACATGCATGACGCAGGGCGCGAAGCGTTGTTGATGGGCGAGACGATCCGTAGCGCACTGGAAGATCCGTACACGATTGAGGGGCACTCGTACGACGCCACCGCCAGCATTGGCATCACCTTGTTTCCCAAAGAGCACGAGGGGGTGGAAGACCTGCTGCGGGAAGGCGATACCGCGATGTATCGTGCCAAGGACCTCGGGCGCAACCGCATCAGCTTCTACGAGGCGGCGATGCAGGCCGACGCGCAAGAGCGCCTCGCGCTGGAACAAGATTTGAAGAAGGCCAAGGCCGAGGGTCAACTGGCAGTGTATGTGCAGCCACAGGTCAATGCGGCCGGTACGGTGGTGGGGGGCGAGTTGCTGATGCGCTGGAACCACCCGGTGCGGGGCAGCGTTCCGCCCAGCTGTTTCATACCTGTAGCCGAGTCCTCGGGATTGATTTTGCGCATGGGCGATTGGATGATCGAGCAGGCCTGCGAAGCGCTGGCGCGGCTGGAGGCAGCGCAGCGCGTCGTCTCCCTCTCCGTCAACGTGAGCGAACGCCAGTTTCGCCAGGATGATTTTGTCGAGCGCGTGCGCGGCATGCTGGAGCGCACGGGCGCTCCGCCCGAACATCTGATCCTGGAAGTGACCGAAAGCCTGTTGATCGAAAACCTGGACAAAACCGTAGCCCGCATGACCGAACTGGTACAGATGGGGCTGCGCTTTTCTATCGACGACTTTGGCACCGGCTATTCCAGCCTGGCCTACCTGAAGAAGCTGCCGATTTTTGAGTTGAAAATCGACAAAAGCTTTGTGCAAGACACACCGGACGACCCCAATGGGACGGCGATTGTCGAGTCCATCCTCGCCGTGGCCCGCCACCTCAAGCTGCGGGTGGTCGCCGAAGGTGTGGAAACCAGCGCCCAGGCCGAGTTTCTGGCCTCGCACGATTGCGACTGTCTGCAGGGCTATTTTTTTGGCCGCCCCGAACCGCTCGAGCCCTGGCTGCAGCGCAGGCTGACTTCAGTGTGATGCCGCTTCGCGGCGCTCCTGCACTTCCACTTGGGCCGCGTGCGCCAACGCCATCACCTCACGCGGCGGGCAGTCCTTGAGGTGGTGGTCGCTCCACACCTGGCGCCAGCGCCGCGCACCCGGCAGGCCGTGGCGAAGGCCCAGCATATGGCGGGCAATCGCGTACCAGTGTGTGCCATAGGCTGCAGCTTCCCGCTCCATGTACTCCACCATGGCGGCCTCCACCTCGTCACGGGTCAGCGGATTGGGCGCTCCGCCGTAATACAACGCGTCCCAGCCGGTCAGCCACCAGGGGTTGTGGTAGGCCTCACGGCCGACCATCACACCATCGAGGTGGGCGAGTTGCTCCTGCACTGCCTCATCGGTGTTCAGCCCCCCGTTGATGGCAATGGTCAAGTCTGGAAAATCACGTTTGAGCTGATGCACGACGTCGTAGCGCAGCGGCGGCACCTCCCGGTTTTCCTTGGGTGACAAACCCTGTAGCCAGGCATTGCGTGCATGCACGATAAACACCGAGCAGCCCGCCGCATGCACCGTGCCGATGAAGTCGCGCACAAAGCCATAACTCTCGTCCTTGTCGATGCCAATGCGGTGCTTCACGGTGACCGGCACCTGCACCGCATCCACCATGGCCTTGATGCAATCGGCGACGTGCTGGGGCTCCTTCATCAGGCTGGCCCCAAAAGCACCGCGCTGCACCCGGTCACTGGGGCAGCCGCAGTTCAGGTTGATTTCGTCATACCCCCACTGCGCGCCCAGTTGCGCACTGCGGGCCAGGGTGGCCGGATCGTTGCCACCGAGCTGCAGCGCCACAGGATGCTCTTCGGCGTTAAAGCGCAAATGCCGCTCGGTGCCGCCGTGGATGATGGCGCCGGCATTCACCATCTCGGTGTACAGCAGCACATGGCGACTCAACAGCCGGTGCAGGTAGCGGCAATGGCGGTCCGTCCAGTCCATCATCGGGGCAATGGACATACGCCAGGGACTGTGCGGGGTGGTGATCTGGGTGGATTCCAAAGGTGTGTCTACCAAACGGTGGGCATCAACGCAGTGCCGCTCTCCTGCCTGTGGCAAAAGGGCACGCACAACCGTCGCCTGCGGGGTCAAATATCTTCGAGCAAGAGGTAGGGCAGGGAGCCCAGGGTCAAGGCCGCGCCATCCACGGCTGCGGCGCGCAACCCGCCTTGTTCCGCTGCCGCAATTTGCAGTGAAACAATCGCGTCCCACCCCCCATTGGGAGCCGGGGCGGCCTGCACCACGGTTCCACAGGGTTGCTCGGGATCGGCGGGGGCATACACGTCGGCGCCTGCCAGCAGTTCGGCGTCGGCATGGGCCAGATAGGCCCTGCGTTTGATAGCCCCCCGGAACTGGCTGCGCGCCACTACTTCCTGGCCGGGGTAGCAGCCTTTCTTGAAGCTCACGCCATCGACCGATTCGTAGTTGAGCATCTGGGGCACAAAGGCATCCACCAGCGGCGCAGTCAATGTGGCAACGCCGCTTTGCACCTCGCCCCAGGCCCACAGCGCCGGGTCGATCGCGGGCCCGGCCGGTGCGGGTTCACCCGCCGGCGCCAACCACAAGGCCCGGGGCTGCCCTGCTGCAGGCGGCAGATGCACCACAATTTTATTATCAAAATCGACTTTCGACCAAGCTGGTTGAGAGCCTCCAGCTACGGATTCAATAGCATTTCCTGCTAACCCAAAAATCTGAATGTCTGCTGTGGCGTCGGTCAGTTTGGCCTTGGCGCGCATCACGAACATGGACAAGCGTTTGAGCGTAGGCGCCAGCAGGTCACGGCTGCACACCAGCCACACTTCGGTGGGGCTGCGCTTGAAACCAATGAAACTGGCCTGCATGCGGCCTTTGGCCGACAGAAAGGCGGTCAGCCGCGCGTGACCCATGTCCAGCAACGCGAAGTCATGGGTCAGCTGGCCATGGAGAAACTTGACGGCGTCATCGCCTTCGGCGCGGATCACGCCCAGGTGGTTCAGGGGGGCAATGCCATGGAAATTCGAAGTCATCCCTGAATTATGATGCCCCCTCTCATACATACACATAGCAGGGTTGTGCGACGTCTTCTGGTCTGGTTATTGTTCTTGGCAACGGTCTTCGGTGGCGCAGCAGCTTGGTGGCTGCACGCCCCCTTGCCCATGGGCGCCGAACCACTGGAGCTCGCCATCGAGCCCGGAACGCCCCCGCGCGCCATTGCACGGGACATCGAGCAGGCCGGTGTCCGGGTCGATTCCCGCATTCTGTTTGCCTGGTTTCGCCTGTCCGGCAAGGTGCGCGAGATCAAGGCCGGCAACTATGAGATTCCCCCAGGCACCACGCCACTGACCCTGCTCGACAAGCTGGTGCGGGGCGAGGAATCCCTGCGCAGCCTGACCTTGCTGGAGGGATGGACCTTTCGCCAAGTGCGCGCCGCACTGGCACGCGAAGAGGCTCTCAAGCACGACACTGCCACCCTCACGGATGCCGATCTGATGGAGCTCCTGGGGCGTCCGGGTGTGCACCCTGAGGGCCGTTTCTTCCCCGACACCTACACCTACGCCAAGGGATCGAGCGAGTTGGCGGTTCTGCGGCGTGCTCTGCATGCCATGGACCGGCGTCTCGAAGCGGCCTGGGCGCAGCGGGCCAATGACACCCCTCTCAAATCCGCCGACGAAGCACTGATCCTCGCCAGCATTGTGGAAAAGGAAACCGGGCGTGCAGCCGACCGGGCGCAAATTGCCGGGGTGTTCAGCAACCGGCTGCGCACTGGCATGCTGCTGCAAACCGACCCGACCGTCATTTACGGTCTGGGCGAAAAATTTGACGGCAACCTGCGCCGCAAGGACCTGCAGACCGACACCCCCTGGAACACTTACACCCGCGCGGGCCTGCCGCCCACGCCCATCGCCATGCCGGGCAAGGCCTCGCTCCTGGCGGCTGTGCAGCCCGAAAGCACCCGCGCACTGTATTTTGTGGCGCGGGGCGATGGGTCCAGCCATTTCAGCGCTTCGCTGGACGAGCACAACCGCGCCGTCAACCGTTTTCAGCGCGGCCAGTCGCAATAAAACGAAAGTCCGTCGCATGAGTCTCCCCGGCCTGTTCATCAGTTTTGAAGGCATCGATGGTGCGGGCAAGTCCTCGCACATCGAGACACTGGCCAACGCTTTTCGGGCCCAGGGCCGCACCGTAGTCACTACCCGCGAGCCCGGTGGTACGCCGCTGGCAGAAAAATTGCGCAACATGCTGCTGAATGACAGCATGGATGCACTGACCGAAGCCCTGCTGGTATTTGCCGGAAGGCGCGACCACTTGCGTACCGTGATCGAGCCTGCATTGGCCGGTGGTGCCGTGGTGCTGTGCGACCGTTTTACCGACGCTACTTTTGCCTACCAAGGGGCAGGTCGTGGTTTTTCTCTTGAAACGCTATCGTTTTTGGAGCGCGTTGCGCAGACGGGTGTTGCCCTGGAGCCCGATTTTATGCGAGAACCTGATCTCACGTTCTGGTTTGAGCTAGACCCCGCCATTGCGGCCCAGCGCCTCTCCCAGGCGCGGGCACCGGACCGTTTCGAGGCCCAGGATGCTGCTTTTTTCGCGCGTGTGGCCCAGGGCTATGCCCAGCGCGCCGCCGGGGCTCCCAAACGTTTTGCCCGGCTTGACGCTGCGCAGCAACGGCCCCAGGTATGGCAGCAACTGCAGCAGGTACTGGTGCGCAAGGGCTGGCTGCAAACCTCGACCGCGCAGACTGGAGCAACCCCTTGAACACCTCACCCCTGGCACCCTGGGTGGCCGCTCAGCGCAACACCTTGCTCGCGCAGCGCGGCCACGCCTGGCTTTTGCACGGCCCCTCGGGGCTGGGGCAATACACGCTGGGCCTGGAGCTGGTACGCGCCTGGCTGTGCGAAGCGCCATCGCCCCGGGGCGCCTGCGGTCAGTGCAGCAGCTGCCACGCCATCGACGTGCATGCGCATGCCGACCTTTGCATGCTGATGCCTGAAGTAGACATGCTGGCCCTGGGGTGGCCTCTGCCTGAAAAAGCACAGGCCGAAATTGACGACAAGTCGCGCAAACCCAGCCGGGAAATCCGTGTCGAGGCCATGCGCAATGCGGTCGAATTTTCCCAGCGCACCAGCGCTCGCGGTCGGGGCAAGGCGGTGCTTGTCTATCCCGCAGAGCAGATGAACCACGTCACGGCCAATGCACTGCTCAAAACACTGGAAGAGCCGCCAGGCGATGTGCGCTTTGTGCTGGCCAGCGAAGCCGCGCACCAGTTGCTGCCCACCATCCGTAGCCGCTGCCTGGGCCACACCATGGTTTGGCCCGATGCGCCTGAGATGCTGGAATGGATGACCGGGCAGGGCGTTGCACCTGCCGCCGCCACGGCCTTTTTGCGTGCAACAGGTGGGCGCCCCGATGACGCCTTGGCATTGGCCCGGTCTGGCCAGGGGCCCGAGGTCTGGGCGCAGTTTCCGCAGGCCATGTTGCGCGGCCAGGTCAGCGCATTGGCCCAATGGACTCCTGCACAAGCCATCGATGCAATGCAGAAACTTTGCCATGACCTGATGGCCCTGCGCACTGGCGCCGCGCCACGCTACTTTGCAGTGGCGGACCTACCGCCGCCGCCAGCGTTGGCACCGCTCACGCGCTGGTCGCGTGCGCTGATGCAGTCCGCCCGCACCGCCGAGCATCCGTTCAATACCGGGCTGGTGCTGGAGGCGCTTGTCGCCCAGGCGCGAAACGTCCTACACTCTCCCCAACGTACCCCGCCCGCAACACCATGAGCAGCCCTCCCACCGCGCCCCGTCCCAGTGTCATGCAACTGGCTATCAAGGAAAAAGGGGCCTTGCATGCGGCCTACATTCCTTTTTTCGTCGAGGGTGGCATCTTTGTACCCACGCCGCGCGAATACCGGCTGGGCGATGATGTTTATGTGCTGCTGACCCTGCCCGATGACCCCCAGCGCTACCCCGTAGCTGGCCGTGTGGCCTGGGTCACGCCCGCACGGGCTGGAGGTAACCGTACCCAAGGCGTCGGTATCCAGTTCCCCAAGGACGAAAAGTCACGCCAGCTCAAGCTCAAAATCGAAGAACTGCTGGGCACAGCGCTGGGATCTGAGCGCCCCACGCAAACCATCTAATCCAGCACAAAAGACCGTAGCTTTGGCGCTGGCACCCCGGGGCTCTATACGAACCGTCTTGAAGCCCGGTGCAGACAAAATCCCTGCAGCCGGGTGGCGCGCTTCACAAACGTCGGTTGGTGGGGTCCAGTTCCTTGCGCAGAGCCTCGCCCAGACTATTGAACGCCAACGCGGTGCAAAGTATCGCCAAACCAGGCGCATACATTTGCGAGGGCTCGATCTCCATGCTTTGATAGGCTCGTGCCAACATGGCGCCCCAACTAGCTTCTGGCGGCTGGATACCCAAGCCAAGAAAGCTGAGACTGGCCTCCGCCAGCAGCGCCCCCGCTAGCAAAATAGTGATCTGTACCAAAACAGGCTGGATTGCGTTGGGCAGCACATGGCGCCACAAAATATGCGTGGTGGACGCACCGTAACAACGCGCGGCATCCACGTATTGTTCCTGACGCACGATCAGTGTGCGTGCCCGCACGATGCGTGCGAGCTGCGGCGCAAAGACAATACCCACGGCTATCATGCCGTTAGTCAAGCCAATACCCAGCGCTCCCGTGACAGCGATTGCCAGGACGATGGCAGGAAACGAGAGCAAGGTATCTATCACGCGACTGACCACCGTATCCAGCCAGCCGCCGCGAAAACCCGCAAGAATGCCAATCGGCACGCCCAGAATAAAGGCAATGCCGACAGCCAGTGCGCTTGCGTACAAGGCCACACGCCCTCCATAGAGCAGGCGGCTCAGGATGTCTCGACCAAGGTCGTCTGTGCCCAGCCAATGCTGGGCTGAAGGTGCTGCCAGCGTGTTTCCCAAGTCTTGCATGGAAGGCGAATAGGGAGCGATCAATGGCGCGCCAAAAGAGACCAGTACAAGCAGCACTAGAAAACCTAGGCTGAGACCTGCCCAGGGGTCTCTGCTCAGCCACGCCCCAATCGCGCTATGCCATGTGGGGGAAAAGGGAGGCGTAAGGGTAGTGGCCATGTCAATGAAGGCGTGGGTCAATCACGCGATAAAGCAAGTCTGCAAGAAGATTGAGGAGCAAAACGATCACCACGAGCACCAAAATGACGCCCTGCACGACAGGAAAATCACGCTGAAGTGCAGCGCCAACAATCAGGCTGCCCACGCCGGGAATCGCAAATACCGCCTCGATCACCACGGTGGCCGCCAGCATGCGGTTGGCCAGCAAGGTCAGGACTGTGAGAAGGTTGATGCCCACGTTCTTGAGCCCGTGTTTCCAAAGAATGGCTGCGGACGAAAGTCCCTTTGCATGCAGCGTGCGCACCTGCTGCGATTGCGCCAGTTCGGCGAGCGAGCTTCGTATCTGGCGTGCCACTTCGGCTATTCCGCCTGCGGCAAGTGCCATCGCAGGGAGAGCTGCATGGTGCAGCGCGCTGACCCAGTCGTCCTGCCACGCGACGGCACCGGTGACTGGAAACCAGCCCAGTTGCAAGGCGAAGAACGCAATCATCACCATGGCTAACCAGAAATTGGGGACAGCCACCCCCAAAGACGATAGCGCCATAAGAACCCGATCCAGCCCCCGGCCCTGGTGTGCCGCCGCCAGGATCCCCAAAGGAGCCCCCACCGCAAACGCCAGCACCAGCGCCATCACCACAATGAGCAAGGTGTGGGGCAGGCTGCGTGCAATCGAGGTGGCAACCTCTTCACCCGACAGCAAAGAGCGTGAAAGGTTGCCTTGCACTGCGTCAGTGAGCCAGGAAAAATACTGCACGAAAAAGCTACGGTCCAGGCCATAAAGCTGCCGGATTTCGGCAATTCGCGCATCGGATGCGTTGTCGCCAGCCAAGGTGACAGCGATGTCACCCGGAACAAGCTTGAGCAGACCGAACGCCACAAAGGTGGCGAACAGCAGCACGGGCAGCGACTGGGCCAGTCGCCCCCATAAAAGGCTCAGACCTCTTCCGTTACCCAGTTCCCGCAGCAATTGGCGCATGACCGCAGCCCTCCGTTACCGCGTCAGGACGCGAGCCAGACGTCGTTGAACTTCGGCTTGCCCAGCAAGTTGGGCACGAAGTCGCGCACTTGCGGCGCGGCTGCCGCCACTTCTACCTGGAAAACCAAGGGCGCCACGTAGGCTCCTTCCATGACGGTACGCTGGATGCTGGAGAACACCCGCTGGCGGTCTGCCAAGGTCTCGCGGGCCCGGCTCTCCTGGAGCAACTTTGTGAACTCTGGAGAGATTTCCGTACGTCCGGCATTGAAATAGGCGCTCGTACCATACAGAGATCCGTAGGACATACTGGGATCGGGTCGCCCAGTCCAGGCCGACAACAGGGCGTCCGTTTTCTTCTCGCTACCAAAGAACTGGGAGGCAGCTTCGGCCACCGGGGCGGCAATGAAGCGCGTCTTGATCCCGACCTTTCCGAGCTGCTCCATCACGATTTCGTTGCGGCGCACCGAGTCTTGGTCATTGTTGCCACCAAACACAATTTCGATGTTGGAGAGGCCTGACTCTGCAACCAGTTTGCGTGCACGCTCGGGATCAAAGGGGTACAGGCCCACCAGTGATTTGTCGTAGGCCCAGTGGGCCGATGGAAGTTGCATGTGCGCGATTTCGCCCAGGCCTCCCATACCGGCCTTCAAGAAGGCGTCGCGGTCGATGGCAAAGTTGATGGCTTGACGCACCTTGAGGTTACTGAGTGCACCACGCGCGAAGTTGAAGTAAATCTGATGCAGGTACAGCGTGGGGCCCGTGACGAATTTCAAATTTTTGGCACGGTCGATGATTGGTTTGTAGCGTGCAGACAAGGAATGCACAAAATGGTTCTGGTTGGCCACTACCGAGCGCAACGCCGTAGCGTTGTCTACGATGATGTTGAATTCGATGCCGTCCACATAGGGCTGATCAGCGCGCCAATATTGTTCGTGCCGCACCAACGTCACGTTTTGACCGTCGGCCCATTTGACGAATTTCCAAGGGCCTGCGCCCACTGGCTTGCGGTCGTGGTCCGCGCCCAGTTCGCGCACAGCCTTGGGCGACACCATCATGCCGGCACGGTCCGACAAGGAGGCGGGCAGGGTGTAATCCGGCTGGTTCAGCGATACCTTGACCTGCAGGGGGCCTGTCACTTCAACCTGAGAAATGTTGGCGAGGTCTGCCTTGAGGTTGGAGCGCGCATCCTGGCGATTCCGGTCAAGATTGAACTTCACGGCTTGCGCATCGCACGCAGTGCCATCGTGGAATTTCACCCCGGGGCGCAGCGTTAACACCATGGTGCGTGGATCTGGAAATGCCCACTCTGCAAGGCCAGGCTTGGTCTGCAGAGTCTTGTAGTCCCACTCCACCAAGGTGTCATAAAGAGTCCACAGGTAGGCGTGGTCGGTTCCTGCTCCTCCGGTGGCCGGATCCAGGCTCGAGGGATTGACCAGCGCGGCCACCTTCAGAACGCCACCTTTTTGGCGTGCAGCCTGCGCCCAGACGGGCATGCTTGCTCCGCCCGCCATGGCAGCGCTGGCCGCCAGCATGGACGCCAGGGCGCGTCGCCGCGCAGGGTCAAAGGCATGGGACGGCGTAGTGTGCGAGATGTCTGTTTTCACTTTTTGTCTCCTGGGGTCGGTTGAAAGTCAAATAGCAGGCAAGGGATCGGCCTGGGCGATGTGGCAAGCAACCCAATGCCCGGGCCTCAGCTCACTCCAGGCGGGTACTTGTTCTGCACAAACAGGCAGCGCATGGGGGCAACGGGTGCGGAAAACGCATCCCGAGGGAGGCGCAACCGGGCTTGGAATATCGCCACTCAAGGCCATGCGCTGTTCCTGTCGCATCGATGCAGGCAAAGGCACAGGTTCGGCTGACAACAACGCCTGTGTGTAAGGGTGCAACGGGGCTTGCGCCACGGATTCAGCGGGTCCCATTTCCATGAAGCGGCCCAGGTACATCACCGCCACGCGGTCGCTGATGTGCGCAACTACGGAAAGGTCATGGGTGATGAAAACGTAGGTCAGCCCCAGTTCACGCTGTAATTCAGCAAACAGGTTGAGCACTTCACCGCGAATGGACACGTCCAGCGCGGCCACAACTTCATCACAAACGAGGAGCCGAGGATGCAGGGTGAGCGCACGGGCGATATTGGCGCGTTGCTTCTGTCCACCAGAGAGCTGGTGGGGGTATCGATCGGCATGCGCCGCCGAAAGCCCCACACGCTCCAGTGCCTGTTGGGCCGCTTGATGGCATGCCTGTCGTGTCAGTGTGCCCGTCACCAGTAAGGGCTCGGCCACTGATTCGCCAATCTTCATGCGGGGATTGAGCGAGGCGTTCGGGTCTTGAAAAATGATCTGGAATTGCCTGCGCTCCACGCGCAATTGCGCCGCAGTGAGTGTGGTTGGATCCACACCAGCATGGGCAATGCGCCCGCGTGTGGGCGCTACCAAGGACACCAATGCCCGGCCCAGTGTGGTCTTGCCGGAACCAGATTCCCCAATGATGCCGAAAGTTTCCCCGGCGGCAACATCAAAACTCACCCCGTTGACCGCCTTGAGCGTCTGGCGCGTACCTTTCAATGCAAACTCCACCTGCAGGTCATGTACTTGCAAAAGGGGTACGCCGTTCATGGACTGGGTTCCATTCGGTGCGCTCATGGCGTGATTACTCCGGGCAACGTCAGTTGTGGGGCACGGATGCAGCGCACCAGGCGGCCTTTCCCCTCGACCGCCACCAACGATTGAGGCTGCTGGCATTCAGCCTGGGCGTGCGGGCAACGTGCTTGAAAGCGGCATCCTGCAATCTCGTCCTGGGGTGCTGGCACACGCCCGGCCACGAAACCCAGCGGCGCCTTTCGTTTGGAAAAGCGCGGCAGTGAGCGCAGCAAGCCGGACGTGTAGGGATGCCGTGGCTCCAATAAGACGCTGTCAACCTGCGCGTCTTCAACCACTTCACCTGCGTACATGGTCACCATGCGCGTGCAGGTCTCTGCAACCACGCCCAAGTCATGCGTGATAAACAGAAGCGCCGTTCCAGTGCGTTCGCTGAGGTCGCGCAGCAAGGCCGTGATTTGGGCCTGTACCGTTACATCGAGCGCTGTAGTGGGTTCATCTGCAATCACCAGACGGGGCTCACAGATCAAAGCCATGGCGATCATCACCCGTTGGCGCATACCGCCAGAAAGCTGGTGCGGATACTCGTCATAGCGCTGGCGGGGCAGGGGGATGCCCACCTGCGCCAAAGCGTTTTCGGTGCGTTCGCGTGCTTCTGCCCTGGAACACTTGAAGTGAGCCCGGTAAGCCTCAGCGATCTGCTCACCCACTGTGAAAACGGGGTCAAGCGCACTCATGGGCTCCTGAAACACCATGCCTATTCCTCGGCCGCGCAGGGCGCGCATGCGCCGCTGGCTGAAGCCCAGCAAATCCTGGCCATCAAACAGCACCTGACCCGAAACCTGTGTACCCATCGGAGGCAGCAGACGCATCAAAGCCAGGCCCGTGACGGTTTTTCCGCACCCACTCTCGCCGACCAACCCAATGCGTTCACCCGCATGCACGTTGAAGGAAACGTTGCGTACGACCGGTGACGGACCTGTACTGGTAGCGAAAGTCACCCCAAGGTTGCGCACTTCAAGCACCGGAGAGGCTGCAACCGAGGGCGAAGGAACAGAGGGGGTCATGGACGAGAGGGTTTGCATGGGCACACCAGGAGCGCAGTAAAGTCTGTTGCCTTAGTTGGCAGTGACGACCGCAAGGATCTGGCCTTCTTCGACCATGTCTCCTTCGGCAACCAGCACACGCACCAAAGTGCCATCAACCGTCGTCTCCAAAGGAA
Source organism: Simplicispira piscis (assembly GCF_054783455.1). Taxonomy (NCBI): domain Bacteria; kingdom Pseudomonadati; phylum Pseudomonadota; class Betaproteobacteria; order Burkholderiales; family Comamonadaceae; genus Simplicispira; species Simplicispira piscis. Next base: position 133,583 of record NZ_BAAGQN010000016.1, on the reverse strand, counting down.
TTTCCATCTTCATGGATTCGACAATGAGCACGCTTTCACCCGTGATAACGGCATCGCCGATGTTCTTTTCGATCTTCCAGACCTTGCCTGTGACCAGAGATTGCAATTGAATTTCGTTCATGGGGTTTACTTGAAAAGTTGAGGCCGCAAACTGCGCACCATTTCGGTGTGCACTTGGCCCGATACGAAATCGTCGGAACGCAATGCGTCCAACAGAAAAGCGAGGTTGGTCTTGACGCCCTGAATCTGGACGGACTCCAGCGCCGTGAGCAATCGCTGGCGTGCGGTTTCTCGATCCTGTCCGTGGGCAATGATCTTCGCCAACATAGGGTCGTAATACGGCGTGACTTGCGCCCCTTGCGCATAGCCTGTCTCGGTACGCAGCCCCGGACCTTGCGGCAGTTCGAAGACGGTAAGCGGCCCCGGAGAAGGGAAGAAGCGCTGTGGGTCTTCGGCATACAGCCGTGCTTCAATCGCATGGCCGTTCAGCGATGGAGCTATGGGCAAAACATCTTTCATCTGCTGACCAGCTGCCAGGCGAACCTGTGCACATACCAGATCCACGCCCGTGACTTCTTCTGTCACAGCATGCTCAACCTGAAGCCGCGTGTTCATTTCGAGGAAATGAAAGCGTTGATCAGCGGTGTCGTACAACATTTCTACCGTTCCAATGACGTCGTACCCAAAGCTGCCAAGCACTTGAGCAATCCGCTCGCACGTGGCATCCAGCAGATCGCGGGGAATGCCCGGTGCCGGGGCTTCTTCCAATACCTTTTGGTGGCGGCGTTGTACGGAGCAATCGCGCTCGAACAGAACCCGCACTTGACCGTACCGATCTGCAAGAACCTGGAATTCCACGTGGCGGGGCTTTTGCACCAAACGCTCTACATAAATCTCCACACTGGAGAAGCTGCGCTGCGCCAGGGATCGTGCTGTGTCCCAGGCGCGGGCCAGGCCTTCGTCATCGTGCGCCGGAAGCATTCCTATGCCACCTCCGCCGGCTGCAGGCTTCACCAACACCGGGTAGCCCACGCCGGTGATGCTGGCGCGCTGCTCGGGTGACAGGTCCGCCCACTCTGCGGTGTAGACCGGGCTGGATGGCGCAACGGGAATGCCACGCGCAGCCATGAAGTCACGCGCCTTGGTCTTGTGACCCATCAGGTCGATCCAGTCGGCCTTGGGGCCAATGAAGGTCGCGCCGTGGGCCTCCACGGCCCGCGCAAAGTCTGCGTTTTCCGAAAGAAACCCGTAACCGGGATGCACAGCATCTGCGCCACTGCGTTGCAGGACGCCAAGCAGGGCGGTGATGTTGAGATAACTGTGTTGGGGCGTGGCTGGCCCCAGGGCATACGCTTCGTCCGCTTCGCGAACGTACGGCAGGTCAGCATCAGCATCCGAATACACCACCACCGAGGCGACGCCCAAGGCTCGCAGAGCGCGCACCACACGTGCGGCCACGGCACCGCGATTGGCGATCAGTACTTTGCGGAACATGGCGGGGGCAGTCATGGGCGATACCGCACGGTAAAGCCGCGTGAGGCCCGCAAGGGCGCGCCCAGGTTGGCAAAGTCGCACAGCACGCGACGGGTATCCCGCGGGTCGATGATGTCCTCAATCCCAAACTTCTCGGCCGTCAGCATGGGCGAAGACAGGTCTGCCAACCGCTGCGCAATCAGCTTTCTTTCGGCGATCGGGTCTTCCGCAGCCTCCAACTCTTTTTTGTAGGCAGCTTCCAGTCCTCCCGCAACCGGCAGCGAACCCCATTGTGCGGATGGCCATGCATAACGCATGGTGAAGCGGCCTTCGGGGCGGTGAGCAGCACCTGCTATGCCAAAGCATTTGCGCAGGATGACGGTGCACCAGGGCACGGTAGTCTGGCTAATAGCCGACATGGCACGCACGCCTGCACGGATAGTCGCGGCTTGCTCAGCTTCTATGCCAATCTGGAAGCCCGGCACGTCGACCAGGTGTACAACGGGCAAGCGGAAGGTTTCAGCAAGGTCAATGAAGCGCGTAACCTTTTCACTGGCCGCACGGGTCCAGCCGCCGCCATAAATGTAGGGATCGTTGGCCACAATGGCGACAGGCCAGCCATCAAGCCGCGCAAATCCGGTCACCAGCGATCGCCCCCAGTGGCGGCCTATCTCGAAAAAATCACCCTGGTCCACCAACTTTTGCAATAAAGGCCGGATGGCATACACCTTGCGGTCGTCGCGCGGAATGGTGGAGAGCAAAGACTCTTCGCTGCGGTCCACCGGATCGGCATTGGCCGCGCGTGGCGGCAAGCTGTCAACGCTGCGGGGCAGGAACGACAGGAAGCGGCGCGTGCGCGCAAACGCTTCGGCTTCACTGGCCACTTCATCGTCTACCGTGCCATTGCGCGCATGGATGTCGGCGCCGCCTAGCTCTTCCTTGGTCACCATTTGACCCAGGTGGGCCACTAGTGGTGGGCCTGCAGCAAACAACTGGCCCGTACCTTTGATGATCAAGGAATAGTGGCTTGCCGCAACACGGGCAGCACCTAGGCCGGCGACAGAGCCGAGCGCCAAGGCCACTACGGGGACTTGCGAAAGATTTTGATCCACCACTTCCCAGCCTGGCACGGTGGGAATGTAGGTGTAGCCCATGTTTTCCAATTGCTTGACGGAACCGCCGCCTCCAGTGCCATCGACCAGGCGCACCAGTGGCATGCGCATTCCCTTGGCCATGTGCTCGGGATACATGAGTTTTTCAAAAATACTGGCATCGCTGGCCCCGCCGCGCACAGTGAAGTCATCACCCACGACCGCGACAGGTTGCCCGTCGATGTGACCCCATCCGGCCACCTGATTGGTGGGAACGAAATCTTCAATGCCCCCTTGCGTATTGCGTACCGCCCAACCGCTGAGTCCGCCAACTTCACGGAAGGTGCCCGCATCAAGGAGTTGATCAATGCGTTCACGTACGGTGAGTTTTCCGTGCGCATGTTGGCGCGCCACTTTCTCCTCCCCGCCCATGCGTTGCGCCAAGGTTTTACGCTGTGCAACTTCATTCAATTCGGTCTGCCAGGTCATGAAATAGATTCTTTCTTTATGTCGCAGGGCTACGCGATCAAACAGCGGCGCTGAATTGGGTGCGCAACTTGTACTTTTCAATCTTGTTTGTGGCAGTGCGCGGCAGCTCTGCGATGAAACGCACATGACGGGGGCGCATGAACTTGGGTAAGTTTTCTGCGATCCAGCTGTGCATAGAGACTTCATCGCACGTGCGGCCTTCTTTGAGGACGATGTAGGCCACGATGTCGTCTTCGTCGCCTTCTTGGGCAGGAACCGCAAAAGCGGCAGTCATGGAGACATCCGCATGCTGGTTTAGCAAGTCTTCGATATGAAAAGAAGACAAGTTCTCTCCGCGTACACGAATCCGGTCACCCAAACGATCCACGAACAGAAAGGTGCCGTCTTCAAGCTCAGTAGCCGCATCGCCGGTGTGAAACCACGCATTGCGCAATGCCGCGGCGGTGGCTTCGGGCTTGCCAAAATATTCGAGAAATATGGTGTTCTGCACAAGTGGACGCAGCGCCAGTTGGCCCACTTCGCCCGGTGCACACAGCTCGTCCGACTCGTCCAGAATCGCCACTTCAAAGAAAGGACTGGGACGCCCCATGAATCCCTTCACACTGGCCTGCTCTGGAGTGACACACGCCAAACCATTTTCTGCAAACAGCCGGTTCAGCGTTGCGCTGTCATGGCCTTTGAAGAGGGATGCCGGTGTTCCCTCGCCGGGCTCACATTCATTGATCAGAGCCACGAGGCCGTTGCCCGATTCGGTCTGTCCAAAACCGCAGGTGATGACGTCGATACCGAACCGTTGCGCAACTGCGTGGTGGTTGAGTGGAAGCGGTTGCATGTGCACCTTGTTGAGGCTGTTGGTGCGGTCTTTCTCTCCTGCTGGTGCGTTCATTAACCAAGGGATCATGGCGTCCAGCAACACCGCCGTGGTTGCCCCGACTTGGTCGATGCGATCCCAGAATTGCGTTGGGCTAAAGCGATCCCAGCAGGCAACCTCGCAGCCTACCCAGATGGCGCGTACAACGTTGAAAATGGCGCCGCCAACGTGGTAGAGAGGAAGGTCGTTATAGACAACATCCTGCTGCGTCATGATGAGTCGAGCGTTGTAGGTGTATTGCGCCATCCAGCGGTGCGGTTGCACCACACCCTTGGCTGGCCCGGTCGTACCCGAGGTGTAGACGATGTTCGCTGGATCGCTGGGCAAGGTGCGGACGTCTGGCCGTGTGTATCTCACGGTGGTATCGGCCAGTTGGTGACAGATGGCACCCGACGGCCTGGGCGTTTGTGCTTCTACAGCATCATGCGAAAGGATCAGCGCCGGTTTTTCCGTCAACGTATCCCACACGGCTGCGATTTCCTGCAATCCCGATGCATCCACCAAGACGGCGCACGGGCGCGTGTCGTTGATTTGATAGGAAAGGAGACGCCCGGAAAAAGCGAAGTTGATCGGCGCATAGACAGCTCCCGCCTTCCAGACGCCAAACATCAGCAGCGCAGCATGCAGGGGATTGCGTGTCAGCGTTGACACCCGGCGCCCTCGTGCAAATCCTTGGCTCGACAGAAAACCAGCCACGGAATCTGTTTGAGCACTGAACTCGCTGTAGGTAAGAAGAAGGTCCTTCTCACCATAGAAGAAGCAACGGGCCGACGGTCTTTCAACGGACCATTTGTCGAGTTGCTCGACAACTGATTCGCCATGTCGCGCCATTTTTGCGGTGAGCGTGTGCATGTTGTTCATCTCTTGCCTCCAATACGCGATCCGGAGTGGATGGCGTGCAGTGTTTTTGCATTATGCATGCGTACGATCAACTGTCGATTGTTAACCGTGTAACATAAGAGACTCGGATTCTCGCGTACTCTATGGGTTCTCTGGCAGTCGAATGGCGCGGTCCCACTCGACTGCGTGCAACGACGTACACACAAGCACTCTTGCGCAGATCAATACAATTCTTCCGTCGTTGAAACCTCCACTTCCATGCTTGTCGCCTCACTTACCCCAACCCCAACTGGTATATCCAAGATGCGAGCAACGACCGTTGCGGAGCAAATTGCGGAGTATTTAGGCGCTCAAATGTTGGCTGGCGCATTGAAGCCAGGCGAAGCAATCGTGGAGCACAAGGTGGCAGAGATTTTTGGCATTAGCCGGGGGCCGGTACGGGATGCGTTACGCATCTTGGAGCGCCAAGGCTTGGTGCGCATCGAGCCGCGACGTGGAGCATCCGTTGTAAAGCTCACGCTGAATGACATCATCGATTTGTTCAACGCACGAGCCATGTTGCTCTCCTTGGCGGTGCGCTACCAGGCCATTTCAGGTGATCCAGCACGGATGCGAACCCTTGAAGGTCCGCTACAAGACGCCCGTGATGGGGTGGACTCCGACGCAGTTTCGGCGGAGGCCTTTGTTCACCTGATTGGTCGACTTGGGCTGGCCTTGCTAAAGGCAACCCCAAGCAAGCCCATCATCGATGCCTTCAACAATTTGTCCCACCAAACCGTGTGGAGCCGGATCTGGAAGGACTCTTCGTTTTTCTATGAATCAAGCGCTGGACGGCAAGAAACTTGTGAGTCATTTGGCAAGGTGTTTAGCGCAATCGAAGCCGAGGACCCGGATGCCGCAGCGCTGCACATGGAAAAGTTCAGCGCGCTGATTCGCAATGAAATGGTGCGTCGTATCCAACCGATGCGCGCAGAGCCGGTCGATGAGTTTCGTCTGCGCTGCTTTTGACGATTGCTGCAATCGATAACCAAAAATGGCCCGTATTGAATGCTGTGTTGGCCTGCCCGGAGGGACTCGAACCCCCGACCTATAGCTTAGAAGGCTATTGCTCTATCCGGTTGAGCTACGGGCAGCCTTTGAATCAATTGACAGCCTTGCCAAGGGCCAAGGCGTTGAGGCAGCCCGGCATCATACCTGCCCAATGACGGCCTGCCGCATGTGCGGCATGCAGTGGGAGCGATACGGGCAAGTTATTGCTGTTCCTCGAAAACCAGGCTGGGCGTGCCCATGATGCGGGCAGAGTCTTCCAGGCGTTCGATCAGGCGATTGGCGTAGTAGCTGTTTTGCGTGTCGGGCTCCAACGCCGCCACCGCCACATTGGCCAAGGTCTGGTTAAGGGGCACGTAAAAGCTTCCGGCAGGCACGTCAATGGCACTGCGCACCAGAGCAATCTGTGAACGCACAATGCCTTCGCTGCCCGCCATGGGGCCACGCACGTCCTGGCGGGCCGTTGTTTCGCGTGCGGTTTCCTGGTATGTGTCAGCCAGCAGTGAGCCGGGCTCGGCCACGCGCATCACCTGCACGCCCAGCAGCTTGAGGCGGTCAACAGCTATGGTCGAAGCTGCCGACAGCCAGTAACCGCAAGGTCGCGCCCGCGATTTGACGGTGCGCAGCTTGAGTGAAGAGTTCCAGTCGACGTCCAGAATGCGGTCTTCACCCGATTCGGGGTCAAGCATGGTCAGCGCATGTTTTTCTGGCGTCTGCGCAGCCTCTACCACCACCTGATCGCGGCATGCCTGGGCAATGGTGTCACGCACCACATAGGAGCGCACTTGCTCCAGACGGGCGGCGCGCTCGGCGGTGCTGCGCAGCGCGCTGCTGATGGCGCTGATCTGCGAATGCACACGGCGCTGGATGTGCATGCGGCCAATGCCGATGCCGCGGGTTTCCACCAGCAGGCTGACCGCATTCTTCAGGCCATTGACATTGCGACCCGTATCGGGCTGCACTCCGCCCATCGACATCTGCATATCCTCGGGGCGGTTGGAAGTGGTGTAGTACCACTCGGTACTCAATCCCTGGCCCTTGAGGGCCTGGAGCATGGGTGCGTGGTACCACTCGCTTGAGGCCTTGGTCAAAAACTCGTGGACGTTGGCCGTAGTGGCGTACTGCAGCAAGACGTCGTGGCGTTGTATTGCATGGAATTTCTGCAGATAGCGGCCTGCCACGGTGAATTCATGGGCGTCCAGCACCAGGATGGGCCGGTAGTCACGGGTCAGCGCCGCCAATGCCTGGGCCTCGGGGGTGTTCAGCAACAAGTGATCGCGGTTCATGTCCACGCCATTGGCCGTGCTGCGGGTTCCGGTTTCGGCGCCATCGGGGTTGGCACGGGGCACGATGACGACGTTGATCTGGTCGAGCAGTGGTTCCAGCAACCCATGGGCCAATTCTTGGGCAACCACCAGCAGAGCTTCGCTACCTGCAGGCTCGTCGCCATGTTGCTGCCCGATCAATAGAACGGTGGGCCGCTTGCCGGCAACCAGGGTGTCGGGACCGGTATCCTTGTCGCGGGTCAGTACCAACGCGGAAATGGATTCGCCGCGCTGGGACGGCCCCAGCCGCAACACCCTGGCCAAGGTGCCGCTGCGCGATGGGGTGTCTGCAATCTGATCGAGCCACTGGTTGAGCTCGGCATTGGTGGTAAAGGCGCGGCGCTGATCCGCCAGGCCAGGGGTGCTATAGCGCACCACCGGGTCCGGAAAACGTGCAGCAACAGCGGCATTGAAGGGAAGGTCCTGCAGCGTTCCCGCCTGCACCGGCATGGGCCGGGTAACGGGCTGGACGGATGGGGCTGCCTGTACAAACCCAGGCTGCGGCGCACCCAGCGGTGCGGGCACCACGACCGTACCACCACGCAGAGGTGGTGCAGGGGCCTTGGCAGGCCAGGGCGGCAGCGGCGTCGTGCTGCAAGCGGTCAATAAAGCAGCTGCCAGCAAAGAAGCCAGCGGCCAGCGGCCTGGTCTGCGGAGTGTTTGCATGAAATTTGGAACCATTGCTGGTGTGGGAAGAGGGGGCATGGTCATGCTGCGGACGGCCGTTGCGGCCTCAAAGACCCAGGAGATCCGGGCCATGTCTGGGCGCGATATTACCCGGCGATAGCTGTGGTGAATGTCAGCGGAAACGCCACCGTACGTTACTGAGCGACCCGGTTCAGTGGAATGCTGAAAACAGGGCTGTCTGGAATTTACGTTGAAAATACTATCAACTTAATAGCTGGATGCGCTTGCTACCAGGGCGTTAGAGTGGTTTTTTATCAAAATCACAAAAAACCGAGAAAAAGGTACGCTCGCACCGCACAGGCAAAAAAGCCTGCGTTGCACATTGGCAACGCAGGCTTTGGGTTAACGCCCGTAGGAACCGCGCGAGCCGCCGCCACTGCGGCCACCGCCACCTCCGCTGCGGCCACCGCCGCCGCCGCCATAACCCCCGCTGCGGGCGCCGCCACCGCCACGGCGACCACGGTCCGCCATGCTGTCGACGCTGGTACGCATAGGATCTGGCTGCGAAGAACCACCTGAATTGCGCTGGGATGGCATGCTGTGTCCACCATGCGTACCGAGGTGGGCGTTGTCGCGCGGTGGCTGGTCGTCAAAACGATGCCCGCCGCCCCCGCCCCCGCCGCCGCCTGTACCGGCGGGACGGTTGCGGGCCGGGGCCTGGCCTCTGGGTGCACTACCCGGGCCTTGGGCATTACGGGGCGCATTGCTGCGACCACCGCCGCCTGCGCTGCGCCCACCGTTACCGCTGCCACCGCCACCGCCACCCGGACGCCCGCCGCGCTCACCTTGGCCTGCCTTGTTGGTGCGGATGCGGTCCATCATTTCGGTGCGCGCGGCCTTGGCAGCCGCCTGCATCACATCACGGCTGGGCGGCCGACCGGCCCCGCCCCAAATGGTTTGTCGACCCATGGCGATGGGCTCTGCCTGTTCACCATCTTCAGGACCAAAGCCTTCGAGCAACTGCACCGGGATTTCCTGCTTGGTGAAGCGCTCGATTTCCATCATGAAGCCTTCTTCGTCCATGCAGACCAGGCTGACGGCTTCGCCGCTGTTGCCCGCGCGCCCCGTGCGGCCAATGCGGTGCACGTAGTCTTCGGGGACGTTGGGGATCTCGTAGTTGACGACGTGCGGCAACTCGTCGATGTCGATGCCGCGTGCAGCAATATCAGTGGCGACCAAGGCCCGGATGTCGCCGGTCTTGAAGCCGGCCAGTGCCTGTGTGCGTGCGCTCTGGCTCTTGTTGCCGTGCAGCGCCATGGCCTGCACGCCATTCTTGGTGAGGAATTCGGCCACGTTGTTGGCGCCAAACTTGGTGCGTGTGAACACCAGTACCTGGCTCCAGTTGTTCTGCTGAATGATGTGCAGCAACACCTGCTTTTTCTTGGTGCGCCCCACGGGGTGGATCACCTGCGCAATACGCTGCACCGTGGTATTGCGCGGCGTCACCTGGATGCTTTGCGGGTTCTTGAGCAGAGTGGCTGCCAGTTCGCGGATTTCGTCGCTGAACGTCGCCGAGAACAACAGGCTTTGCTTTTCCTTGGGCACCAGGGCCAAAATTTTCTTCACGTCATGGATGAAACCCATGTCGAGCATGCGGTCGGCTTCGTCCAGAACCAGTACTTCGACCGTGGAGAGGTCCAGAAAACCCTGTTGTTGCAAGTCCAGCAGGCGGCCGGGCGTGGCCACGAGGAAGTCAACGCCGCGCTTGATGCGGTCGATTTGCGGGTTCATGCCCACGCCGCCAAAAACGACGGTGGAATTGAGATCCAGGTATTTGCCGTACTGGCGAATCGATTCCTCGACCTGTGCGGCCAGTTCGCGCGTGGGGGTCAGTACCAGGGCGCGCACACCCTTGCCGCCAAACTTGTTTTTCGGGGCAGCGCTTTGCGACAAACGGTGCAGCATGGGCAGCGTGAAGGCTGCCGTTTTGCCCGTACCGGTTTGTGCACCGGCCAGCAAGTCCTGGCCCGCCAGCACGGCTGGAATGGCCTGCGCCTGAATGGGAGTGGGGGTCTCGTAGCCCTGCTCACGCACAGCCTTCATGATGGCCGGAGCCAGATTCAAATCGTCAAATGTCATGGATTGAAATGCACCCAACCGGGTGCCGGGTGTCGGCCTGTCCAGGCAGTCTGCGAAAGGACTGCCGAGCCAGTGTCAGGCTGACGAGGTTCAAAGGTGGGAGCCTGCAATGACTTGCTTCGTCCCCAGCAAAGTGCTGATATCGAGCGCAACTGGAGTGCCCAACTTCAAGTATTGTCGCATGAGTCGATAATGGGGGCTGGTTTGCGCAACCTCTTGCGCATGTTTGATTTGCAGGTTTGACTACACACAATGGCCCAATACGTTTATTCCATGAACCGTGTCAGCAAGACGGTGCCGCCCAAGCGCCAGCTCTTGAAGGACATTTCGCTCTCGTTTTTTCCAGGCGCAAAAATTGGCGTGCTGGGCCTCAATGGCTCGGGCAAGTCCACGCTGCTCAAGATCATGGCCGGGGTCGACAAGGAATATGAAGGCGAAGCCATCGCCATGCCTGGCCTGAGCATCGGTTACCTGGAGCAGGAACCCAAGCTCAACGACGAGCACACGGTGCGCGAATCGGTGGAAGAGTCGATGGGCGCCGTCTTTGCCGCCAAGGCGCGCCTCGAAGAGGTCTACATTGCCTATGGTGCTGAAGATGCTGACTTTGACGCGCTGGCGGCCGAACAGGCCCAGCTCGAAGCCATCATCGCCACGGCTGGCACCGACTCCGAGCACCAACTGGAGATCGCTGCCGATGCGCTGCGCCTGCCACCGTGGGATGCCAAAATCGGCATGCTTTCAGGCGGTGAAAAACGCCGTGTGGCTTTGTGCCGCCTGCTGCTGTCCAAGCCCGACATGCTGCTGCTCGACGAGCCGACCAACCACCTGGACGCTGAGTCTGTGGAATGGCTGGAGCAGTTTCTGCAGCGCTTTCCTGGCACCGTGGTGGCCATCACCCATGACCGCTACTTCCTCGACAACGCCGCCGAATGGATTCTGGAAATGGACCGCGGCCGCGGCATTCCATGGAAGGGCAACTACAGCACCTGGCTGGAGCAAAAGGGCGAGCGCCTGGCGCAGGAGCAAAAGAGCGAAGAAGCACACGCCAAGGCCCTGAAGAAAGAGCTCGAATGGTCGCGCCAGAACCCCAAGGCGCGCCAGGCCAAGAGCAAGTCGCGTCTGGCGCGCTTTGAAGAGCTCTCCGACATGGAATACCAGAAGCGCAACGAGACCATGGAGATTTTCATCCCCGTGGCCGAGCGCCTGGGCCAGCAGGTGTTTGAATTCCACAACGTCAGCAAGTCGTTTGGCGACCGCATGCTGATCGACAACCTGAGCTTCACCATTCCGCCGGGCGCCATCGTCGGCATCATCGGTCCCAACGGCGCGGGTAAATCGACGCTGTTCAAGCTGTTGGCGGGCAAAGAGCAGCCCGACAGCGGTACGGTGGTGGTCGGCTCGACCGTCAACATGGCTTTTGTGGACCAGCATCGCGATGTTTTGGCGAACGAAAAAACCGTGTGGGAAGACGTTTCTGGCGGGCTCGACATTCTGAATGTGGGCAAATTCCAGATGGCCAGCCGCGCCTACTGCGGGCGCTTCAACTTCAACGGTGCTGACCAGCAAAAGAAAGTGGGCATGCTCTCGGGCGGCGAACGCGGTCGTTTGCACTTGGCCAAGACGCTGATTGCCGGCGGCAACGTGCTGCTGCTGGACGAGCCCTCGAACGACCTGGACGTGGAAACCCTGCGCGCCCTCGAAGACGCGCTGCTCGAATTTGCCGGCACCGTGCTGGTCATCAGCCACGACCGCTGGTTCCTGGACCGCATTGCCACACACATTTTGGCAGCCGAAGGCGACAGCCAGTGGACGTTCTTTGACGGAAACTATCAGGAATACGAAGCCGACAAGAAGAAACGATTGGGCGAAGAAGGTGCGCGTCCGCACCGCATGCGCTTCAAGGCCCTCAAGTAGAAGTAGGATATCGCCTGGACGTTTTCTTCCCCAGCCCCTCATCGCCCCGCCATGCAACAGCCTGCGCCTCGTACTAGGACGGTATTCCGCGCCTGCGTTGTCAACGCAGTGCGCGAGGGCGAAGCCCTGATGACGCAGCTGGTGCAGGTCACGCGCGGTGCGCTGACCAGCCAGGAATCTGAACTGAGGGACATTGCGCGACGCAACCTGGCCAGTGATGCGCTGCGCTTGCTGAACCAGCAAGAGACAGCGCTGGTCAAAGCCTACCCCATGGCCTTGCTGGAAATTTTTGCGGAAGGTCCGTCGGCCGCCAAGCCACACCAGGCGGATGCCAGCGGCATGGATTTTGGCGAACTCTCACTGGTTGACGACGCCGAAGTGCAGGCACAGGTGGAGCTGTCCCGTACCCAGCAAATGGCGGTACATGCCACCGATGCGGTGCTGGCCGAACTTAACGCACTGGTCAGTGGAGCCCAGGGGCTGAACCGCGTGCAACCCGAACGCAACCCGTTGCGCCCCGAGAACTACATCCGCGCGTTGCAGCAGGTGATTTCCGAGTCCGGGGTGGCGGCGCCCATCCGTGAAGCCTGGATGCAGCACATGGGCGATCTACTGGGCTCGCAGCTGGTGGATGTGTACAAACGCGCCGCCAAAAGCCTGCGCGAGCAGGGTGTGCGTCCCGTGGGCTATGGCGTGGTGGCCATGCCGGGCTCGAGCGCCATGGGCGGACTCGCAAGGGGCGGGGCCAGTGGCTACGGCACTTATGGCAATCCCACAGGCTACGGTCATGGCATGGGCGGCGCCAGCGGCTATGGCAGCCCCTCTTCGATTTACGGGCGTGCGGGCATGGCTTCTGGCTGGAGCGGCGACCCCGGCCCCATGGGGGGTCTCGCGCCCGAAGCGGAAGAGGCCTTGCTGACCGTGGGCATCCTGCGCCAGATGTTGGCCGGTGGTGGCGACCCGTTTGAGATTCCGCGCGCTGGACCGGTAGTCACAGGCTTTGCACACGCCCATGTGCAGCCGGCGCGCATGGAAGCACAGGGTGGCGGCTCCAGCGTGTACGGCACACCCGTTGGCGGGCAGTACGCCAACGTTGCGGTTTCCGAAGCTATGGAGGACATCGCCCAACTCGAACGCCTGGTCGGGCGCCTGGCCCAAAGCCAGCCCGGGTACGCCCCCAGCGGGCAGGGTGCACCCCGCAGCGTCTACGGCGTACCGTATGGCGGCGCGGCCGAATCGCCCGCCATGGCCGCCGAGGTGGTGGCACGCATGGTGGAGAATATTTCCCAGGATTCACGCCTGCTGCCCCCCGTGCAGCAAGCGGTGCAAAACCTGGAGCCAGCCATCCGCAAGCTGGTGCGCCACGACCCGCGATTTTTCAGCGATGGCGACCATCCAGCGCGCCGCCTGCTCGACGAGTTGACGCAGCGCAGCTTGGCCTTCACCAACGTGGAAGAGCCCGGCTTCAAACGCTACATGCGTCTGGTAGACCAAGCGGTCAACCACCTCGCGCAGCAGCCCGATGTCACCAGCGCAGCGCCCTTCGAGGCCGTGCTCAAGGCGCTGTCATCGGCCTGGGAAACGCAAGAGAAAAAGCAGCAAGCCCGCCGCACCGCCGAAGAAAAGGCCTTGCTGCGCGCCGAACAACGCGAGTTGCTGGCCGAAAAAATTGCCGCCAACATCCGTGCCTTGCCCGATATTGACAAGGTGCCTGCTGACATCATGGAATTTGCCACCGGCCCCTGGGCCGATGTGGTGGCCCGGGCGCAACTCAAGCAGCCCGAGGGCGCTGATGGAGACCCCGGTGGTTACCTGGCCTTGGTGCCGCTCTTGTTCTGGAGCGTTCAACCCGAACAGGTGGGTGAAGACCTCGGCCGTATGGTCGATGCCATACCCGGCATGCTAGCGACGCTGCGCGAGGGCCTGGCCACTATTGGCCACCCCGACAGCAGCACCAGCGCATTGATTGAACGGCTCGTCTTGCTGCACCAGCAGATTCTGGATTCGCCGCCTGCCGTAACCGAGCCCGTCGACAGCGCCGAGATCGGCATCGAATCGATGGCCGATGATCTGTCCAAGTCCTCGCAGAGCGCCGTGGATGTGGATCTGAATGCAGCGCCCGGCATTGACGATCTTTTCGTGGTTGGTGCCTGGGTGGATCTGGTTTCCAACGGTAAGGTCATGCGTACGCAACTGACCTGGGCCAGCCCGCATAAAACGCTGTTCCTTTTCACCGCCGCTGATAACAGCACCCAGTCCATGACACGCCGCATGCGCGACAAGCTGGCGGCAGAGGGGCTGCTGCGCGTGATGTCGGGCAAACATGTAGTGGAACGCGCTATTGACGCCATGGCCAGCTCTGGACGCGGCAGCAGTCCGCCATCCACCCGTCGCTGAGAGCTGAAACGCCCGCCCTTATAGGGCGGTACAACCTCCTAGCGTGCCAACCTGCCGCGCACCATCTGGATGTGGTTGCGCAATGCATACAACTCGTCGGCATAGGCCAGCGGCACGCTGACCTTTAACACCTGCGCTTCCAGCGCATCGAGGGCCTGCGTCAGATCACTGGAGGGTGCTTGGCCCGAGACCATGTCGTTTTCAATCTCACGCAACCGCCCATACCAACGAAACACCCGCGAACGCACGCGCAGCTGGTAGAGCGGCGGTACGACACGCGACAAGGGCAGCATGACGGCGATCAAGATGCCCAGCACCAGCCACATACGCTGGACCAGGTTGGCCAGCCAGAATGGAAGGTAGCGCTGCAGCAAGGGCACAGGCTCGTTGATGGCGCGGTCGGCTTCGGGCGCAATCTCCAGCTCGCTGTGCCGTGTGCTGGGAAACTCCCTGGCCCGGTTGAACCAGCCCGCACCGCTGTGCAGGGTCTGTGCATGCTGGGCAAACAGCTGCAGCAGGGCCGGGTGGGTGTCGGTGCGGGTCAGCAGGGCCGTGGTGGATGCGACCAGCCGCACATCGTGGACAGGCACATTGCCCGCCAAATCCACCACACCGCGCGGCAAAGTGACCGGGGTAAGGAATGGAAAGCGCCGACCATAAGCCTCGTTTTGCGGAAAATCCATCAAGCGCACGCCCGGGGTTTGCAACAGCATTTGCACCATAGGGGATTCAGGCGCTGAGGCAAACACCAGCACATCGATCTTGCCGTCCAGAAAAGCCACGGTGGCCGGGGTTTGCTCCAGGCGGGACAGCCGCAGATCTGAGGCCAGCATATGGTTGGCATCCAGCAGTTTGTCCACCAGGATGGGCACACCGCTGCCCTCGGTACCCACATTGACACGCAGGCCGCGCAGCTGGGGCAGGGCGTCCAGCCGCCCGGCCGGGGTGCTGTGGCGCACGGCCTGGGTACGGTAGAACAGCCACAGGGGCTCTACAAACAGACTTCCCAAAGACCGCAGTTGATCGTGGTCTTCGGCCTCCAGCACGGCGGTTCCACCTTGCACAAAGGCCAGGTCGGCGCGCCCCTCGCGCAGCAGTTGCAGATTGGCGAGCGATCCTTCGCTGGGCAGCAGGCGTACCTCGATGCCCTGTGCCGCCAGTGCCTTCTGGTAGCGCTGGCCAAATTCAGCGTAGGCGCTTTGCTCGGCGCCCGTGGCCAGCACTACGTACTTGGGCGGTGTGGGGTTGAGCCACCAATAGGCCAAGGCCAGCAGGCCCACAGCCAGCAAAGCCAGCGGCCCGGCAGACACCAGCATGTCCCGCAAGGAGAGCAGTGTGGAGCGAAAAGCCTGCGGCATCACATCGTCCCGTCCATGTCGGCCATGCTCGGCAGGTGCAGCCCCTCCGAAGTGGTGATCGCCTGCGCAGCCTGTACCGCGCGCAGCACGGCACGGGCTGTGGCCTCGGCAGCCATGGTGCACAGCAGCAGCATGCCCGGATTCTTGCCCGCAAGGCCTGTGCCCAAGGCAAACAAGGTATCGCCATCGAGCATGGTGTGCACCGGGTTGATGCTGCGCGCCAGGCCATCGTGCGCGGCCACGGCCAGGCGGTGGGCCTGGGCTTTGGTAAGCATGGCGTCTGTGGCTACCACGCCGATGGTGGTGTTGGTACCTGCGAGCAGGGACTGTGCTGACTCGCCGCGCAACAGGGCACGCCGGGTATCGACCAGTTGCAGCCCATCGGCCGTACGCGCACCCGCCACCGGGCGGGCGGTGTCGGGGTCCAGGACATCGCCTACGGCATTGCAGGCAATCAACGCCCCCACCGTCACGCCATCGACCGTGACCGAGGCGGTTCCAATGCCGCCCTTCATGGCCCGCGCCATGCCAAACATCTTGCCCACACTGGCGCCGGTACCCGCACCGACGCTGCCCTCCAGCGGATCGGCCCGCGAGGCGGCTGCGCAGGCGGCATATCCAGCGGCGGCGTCGGGGCGAACGCGCATGTCGCCCACCATCAGGTCGAACAGCACGGCGGACGGCACCAGCGGCAGGCGGCCCACGCCAATGTCCAGCCCCACGCCTTGTTCTTCGAGCCAGCGCACAGCGCCGGTGGCGGCCTCCAGGCCCCAGGCGCTGCCACCCGAGAGCATGACGGCGTGCACCTGCTCGACCAGGTTGCTGGGATCAAGCAAATCGGTCTCGCGCGTGCCGGGCGCCGCTCCGCGCACATCCACACCGGCCACAGCACCGTCACGGGCCAGCACCACGCTGCACCCGGTGGGGCGGCGGCTCTCGGTGTAGTGACCCACCTCGATACCGGCCACACGGGTGATGCTGCCCTGGTCTCGGGCGCAGGAAGAGGAGGAAATCATGCGGCCGATTATGAAGCCGCAGCCGGGTTACCTTGGCGCTTGGTGGTAGCTCTTGAACACGCGGGTGCTGCCATTTCGCGCGACCAGCAGCACGTCGTAGGGATCGCGCCGGTTGCCATAGGCCGGGCCGTCCATACCGGGCGAGCCCACCGGCATGCCGGGCACCGCCAGTCCCAAAGCCTTGGGCTTTTGCTGCAGCAGCGCGCGCACATCGCTGGCCGGTACATGGCCCTCGATGAGGTAGCCGCCCACCAGGGCGGTATGGCACGAGCCCAGCTTTTGCGGCAGGCCCAGGCGTGCGCGCACCGCGTTGTTGCCCGTGTCGTGGATGGTGAAGTGAAAGCCATTCGCTTCCATATGGGTGATCCAGTCGTGGCAGCAACCGCAGCTGGGGTCTTTCCAGATTTCAACGGGCGTTGCCTGGGCGGCACGCACCAGGCGCGGTGCGGCCAGCGCCGCCGCCAGCGCAGGCAGGCTCGCCAGCAGATGGCGGCGCTGCAGGCCGCTGTGGGAAGCACGAAGGGGCGAGAGGAAGAGCGGGGTAGGCATGGAAAGTTCTTTCAATGGCTGGCGATCGATGGGACGATTCTGGGGCAGGGTGCGCCGACCGTGGCATCGAACGCCGAAAAATTAGAGAAAAATGGCTGTAGCGCTTATCTGTATTGCGCAAGCAGCTATCAAATTATTCAATTGAAGTGCAGCGCAAGGCATGCCCTGGAGGGCGCAAGAATCAGGCAATGGGCGGCTTGAAGGCGGGCGCCACAGGCACGCTGGCAAACCAGGCAGCGTCTGGGGGCCGCAGGGCGGCGTAGCCTTGCGCGGTTGGCCACGACAGCAGCGCAACAGGCGCCCACGGGGCCGAATGACCGGCGCCGCACGACTGGCAGGCAGGGCCATGCCCCAGGGGTGAGCACGCTTCCTGCGTAGCGTCTTCGCAGGTGCTTCCCACGAAGCGCATGGGTTCATTGCAGTCACTGGCCTGGGGGGCGGGCAGCGCCATGGTGGGGTGAAGTGAATCGATGCCGCTGTGTTGGGCCGGTACAGGCTGGCAGGGCACGGCCTCAAAAGCCATGGCAGTGCCCACAAGGCCGCGCAAGACCAGCACAAGCATGACCACCACAGAAACCATGAGACGCATCGACGACTGAGTGCCGCAACGCGCCAAAGGTTCCGTGGCCCGCTGCCCGTCCATCGCTCAGGTCGCCATGTAGCGCCCGGGGCGGTGGTTCATGGCTAGCACCAGGTTCAGCGCCACGGCACCGGCAATGGACCAGGCGACGCGCATGGGCTCCACCGTCCACAGGGCCAGCAGCACAATGCAGCAGTCCACGGCCATTTGCACTTTGCCCGCGCGCCAGCCATAGCGATCCTGCAGGTACAGGGCAGCAATGCCCACGCCGCCCAGGCTGCAGCGGTGGCGAAACAGCGCCAGAAAACCGGTGCCCGTGATCAGCCCGCCGGCAATGGCGGCATACAGCGGCTCGATGTGGGAAAACTGCAAAAACTGCGATTGCAGCTCGGTCAGCAAAGACAGCAACAGCACCGCCACAAAGGTCTTGAGGGTGAATTCGCGCCCCAGTTTGCGCAGTGCCAGCCAATAAAACGGCAGGTTGAGCACAAAGAAAATTTTGCCAAACCCGATGCCCGTTGCGTAATGCAGCAAAAACGCCAGCCCGGCGGTGCCGCCCGTCAGCAGCCCTGCGCTGGTGAAGAAGGCGATGCCCACGGAAATCATCAGTACACCGGTAAAAATGGCGACTGCATCCTCGGTCGCAGTGTGCGGCACCGAAGCCGGTGGCAGGGGGGCAGAAGGTGCGGGCGGGCGAGTCATGACAAAAGGATGTGGAGAGCAGCCTTGCATTGGAGCACGCGCCAGGCCCGCAGGGCTTGCAGCGGGCTTTCGATGCTGGCTACTCCACCACGGCAGACTCTACAAAGACCAGTTCGCACGAGTTGGCGCCAGAGTCCGACCGCGTGAGCGAACTGGTCCAGCGCCAGCCCTTGGGATGGGTGGCCTCTACCAGGTAGCCGCTGATCTGGATCAAGCCGCCTTCGCGCGCCTTCTTGAGCGCCTTGTGCACGCTGGCATTGGCCGGAATCATGTGCATGTTGGCGGAAGATTCGATGATTTCCTGCAGCGGGATAGGCGGCTGTTCCTTCCACGAATAGCGGTACCAGCGGCCGCCCTGCGTGATGTTCAGCGGGCGGTACACCGCCGGGTCTGCCATCTGCTTCCAGCCCAGCGCCAGGTCCATGGGTGACAGATCGGCCTCCTTGTCCATCTGGTAGTCTTCGCGCGCCAACACCCGGGCGCGCACAGTGAACTGCGCCAGGGGCTTGATCTGGTAGCCCTCGAAGCCGAACGCCGCCTTGTCGGTGGGGGTTTGCACCGGGCTTTGCACAAGCACCTGTGCTAGCGGGGGCCGCACGGGTTTTGGTGCCTGCAGGCTGGTGCGTGCTGCTTCGATGCCAAAGAAAGCCACGCACAGCGCAGCGCCAATTTTCAGAACGGTCTGGATCTGCATGGCCTTAGGGTGCCGCGAGCCGTGGGCAGGAAAAATACATATTTTTTGGCGTTTTGCGCTTACCAGGAAAGCGCTGATAGCTACTATTTTAGTAGCTCACAACGCCCGCATTAAGGCGATGCTGAATAAGTCACCGCGATGATGCGCGCCGTGCATCGGGATGGGATGCAAGGCGCAAACCGCAGCCATAGCCGCAGCTATGGCGAGGATTTGCAACGCCGCAGACCGCCCGAGGTACGGATGCGCAGCGCGTGAGGGAATTGTTCAGCATTGCCTTAAGCATGCACATGCGCGTCCTGCGCCAGTTCTGCGCGTGCGTGGCGCACCACGCTCCAGCCTCCGCTGATGGCCAGACCCGCCATGGTGGCGGCTACCACCAAATCGGGCCAGGCAGCGCCTGTACCAAACACGCCCAGGGCGGCGGCCATCACGGCCAGGTTGCCCAACGCATCGTTGCGCGTGCACAGCCACACGCTGCGCATGTTGGCGTCGCCTTCGCGCCAGGCGTACAGCAGCACGGCCACGCCCAGGTTGGCCGCCAGGGCCAGCAGGCCAATGCTGCCCATGGTGAGGGGCTCAGGCGTAATGCCCTGCCAGGCGCTCCAGGCCACCCGTCCGGCCACGAACGCTCCAAACGCCAGCATGCTGGCCCCCTTGAGCAGGGCGGCGCGGGCCCGCCAGGCCAAGGCCATGGCCAACACCCACAGCGAGACGCCGTAGTTGGCGGCATCGCCCAGGAAATCGATGGCATCGGCCAGCAGTGCCGCTGAACCCGACTGCAGTCCCGCGCCCATCTCCACTGCAAACATGGCAGCGTTGACGATGAGGGCGATCCACAGGATGCGCCGGTAACGGGGATCGGCGCTGGCCGGGCTGCTGTGGCAATGGTTGTCGTGGCAATGGGCTGACATGGGTTTCTCCGTGATCGGTTGCGGTATCGTTGCTGATTAAAAACCCTGAAGTCACTATAAGGTCAAGCCATGCACCACCAGACCGCCTGTCACCGCATTGGGGAGGCCGCTCGCCGCTCGGGTGTGTCTGCCGCCAACATCCGCTATTACGAAAAAGAAGGCCTGCTCAGCCCCGGTGTCCGCAGCAGTAACAGCTACCGCTTGTACAGCAGTGCCGACATCCACCAACTGCGCTTCATACGGCTATGCCGCGCCATGGACATGTCGCTGGACGAAGTACGCACGCTGCTGGCGCTGGACCTGGCGTCCCAAGCCGACTGCGACGCTGCCTGCGTGACGCTGAACGGCCACCTCGACCATGTGCGCTCCCGACTGCATGAACTGCAAGCCTTGGAGCAGGACCTGCTGGCACTGCGCAACTGCTGCGATGGCACGGGGCCGCAGTGCGGCATCATCGAAGCGCTGCACGCACAGGCCGACGCGCAGTCCCTGCCCGCGGCGCCCCTGGCGGCAGCACCCAAACGCCATGTCTGATTCTGATATTTGCTACATTTTGAATAGCTTAAACCGCATGTAAACAAAGCGCTTCATGCCATTTCGATGACATGGCAAGCGGGCAAGGCGCTATCATGCGCACATGATCTCCCGCTGGCCCGCCTTGACCCTGCACGAGCGCCTGTGGCACGCCATGCACCGCTGGGCGCTGGCCTGGGGCCGCATCATGTACCTGGGCGCGGTGGTGCTGGTGCTGGTGCTCACGCCATCGAGCTATGGCGCGGGCGCGCGGCGCAAATTGGCCCGCCATATTTACGAAGATACAGCCCCCATCCTGCCGGGGTTCACGGTGCTGGCCGCTCTGCTCGGCCTGGTGCTCACGCGCATCGTGGTGGTCACGGCACTGAGCTATGGGCTGACCGCCTATGCGCTGGAAATGGTCATTCGCGTGCTGGTGCTGGAGTTGATTCCGCTGACTGCGGCGCTGTTTGTCGCCATGCGTTGCACCATTCCCAACGGAGCCCGCCTGGCACAACTGCGCCTGTCGGGACACCTTGATGCCCTGCGGCGCAGGGGCGCCGACCCGGTGCGTATGGAGCTGCTGCCGCGCGTGGTGGCCGGCGTGTTCGCCTGCATCACACTGGCGGCGTTGTCGTGCGTGGTGGCGCTGGTCATGGCGTATCTTGGCGTATATGGTTTCAATCTGGCGGGCCTGCCCAGCTACACCCGCATGTTCGGCCATGTGTTCTCACCGGCCGTCACGCTGGTGTTCGGCATCAAAACCCTGCTTTCCAGCCTGGCGGTTGCCTTGATCCCCATGACCGCCGGCATGTACGACGCAGGCGAGGGCGCCCAACAAGACACTGAACTGGGCGGACTGGCCCGCATGTTTGCCGTGTTGCTGCTGATTGAAGTGGCATCGCTCGTAGGCAACTACTATTGATATTGAGGAAACCGGCGCCCATGCAAGACCCCGCACCACAGCCACCAGCCGCCATGGCCGAGGACGGCCTGCGCCCCGTGGCGCACCTGGAACTCAAGGCCATGGCGTTAATGCTCTTTACGCTGGCCCTGATCGTGGGATCGGCCGTGTACCTGCTGTACGCGCGGGGGGCGTTCGAACCCACGCAAACCCTGGTGCTCACCGCCGACGATTCCGAGGGTGTCGTGGTGGGCATGGATATGACTTTTTCGGGCTTTCCCATCGGGCGGGTGCGCCGCATCGAACTGGCCGACGAAGGCAATGCCCGCATCGTGATCGACGTGCCACGCAAAGACGCGCACTGGTTGCGCGTCTCCAGCATTTTCACGCTGGTGCGCGGCGTGGTGGGCGGCACCAATATCCGCGCTTACAGCGGTATCTTGCAGGATCCGCCGTTGCTCGATGGCGCAGAGCGCCCCGTGCTAAAGGGCGATGCCACGGGCGAGATCCCGCAACTCATGGCCGAGGCACGCACCTTGCTGGGCAACCTTAACGCACTCACCGCCGAAGACTCGGCTCTGGGTGCCAGCATGGCCAACGTGAAAGAGCTGACCGATCGACTCAAGGGCCCGGGCGGCGCTCTCAAGGTGCTGATGGGCAACGAGCAGGATGCCCGCAAGATTGTTGCAACACTGGACCGCACCAACGCGCTGCTGGCACGCATTGATGGCATGGCCGCCAAGGCAGATACCCAGGTGTTTGGCCCTGGTGGCGTGCTGCCTGAAGTGCAGGCCACCGTGGCGCAACTCGGGGGCCTGCTGGCCGATACCCGAGCGAGCCTGAAAAAGGTCGATGCCGTGCTGGCCGAGGCCCAGGCCGTGGGTGCCAACGTGCGCGAAGGCACGGCCGACCTGGGGGCGCTGCGCGCTGAGGTCGAATCCAGTCTGCGCAAAATTGACGGGCTGGTGAACGAAGTCAACCGCAAATGGCCTTTTGCCCGTGATACGGAGTTGAAACTCCCATGACACCCACCACACAACACCTTCTGTGGCGCCCGTGGGGCCTGTGCCTGGCGCTGGCCCTGGCAGCGTGCTCCAGCAAACCACCCGTACCTGACTGGCAAATGAACGCGTATGGTGCAGCACAAAAGGCTGTGCAAGCCTATCTGGCCGGCGAGACCCGCGTGGCCACACTGGAGTTTGCCCGTGCGCGCCAAGAAACGGCCCGTACCGGGCAACCCGGACTGCTGGCGCAGGTGCATCTGCTGGAATGCGCTGCCCAGGTCGCCAGCCTTGAAATGAAACCCTGCAGCGCGTTCGAAGCACTGCGCCTCGACGCGAGCGCGGCGCAAGTGGCTTATGCCGACTACCTTGCTGGAACGCTGCCCGCCTCGGCGGCGGCCTTGCTCCCGCAAAGCCAGCAGGCCGTAGCAACCGCCACGGATGCCAACGCGGCAACGGCGCTGGCGGCCATCTCTGACCCCATGTCACGTTTGGTGGCGGCGGGTGTGCTCCTTCGCACTGGCCATGCCCATCCACAAACCATGCAACTGGCCACGGACACCGCTTCCGCCCAGGGCTGGCGTCGCCCGCTGCTCGCCTGGCTGCTCTTGCAAGCCCAGCGCGCTGAACAGGCGGGTCAGAGCGATGCCGCAGCGCAATTGCGCCGACGCATTGCGGTGGTGGAGCAGGGCGGGGGGTAAAACGGGAAGGCGCGTCAGTCGCTGACCGCCATTTTCAGCACCAGCCCCAGACCGTCCACACTGCCTGCCATGGAATCGACCGACTGCACCGTCGCCTCAGGCAGCAGCAATGCAGCAGATGCCACCAGGGCCAGCACCACGGCAAGCGCAAACGCGGCGACTGCGCGTAATGGCACAGGGGGTTGCTGGGGTGAACGAAGTCTGCAAGGCATGGTGAACTTATTACAGCAACGATCGCCCGCTGTGGCTGTCAGACAAAGCCGCATTGGCGTCGTTTTAAACCATAGGAGTCGTTCGTGAACCAGTCCAGGGAAAGGGCAAGCCAGCGCAGCGTGCCAACCCCACCACCGGCCGAGGGTCTGCATGCGCTGCGACTGGGTTTTGAAGACAGACTGGAAGAGGATTTCCGGCGCTACCACCAGGGCGTCTTTTTGCTGCGCATGCGCTGGGCCCTGCTGGTGGCCATGGCTTTGTTTCTGTTGTTTGCCGTGCTCGATGCCATCAGCCTGCCCACCCAGGTACGCAACGCCATCCTGGCCTTGCGCCTGGGCCTGATGCTGCCGGTGCTTTTTCTGACCTGGTTGGCCACCTACCAGAGTCGGCTGCACCAACACTTGCAGTCGCTTGTCTCCATTGCGGCCTTGACCTGCGGTCTGGGCGTGGTGGGCATCATCTGGGTGGCCCGGGTACATGCCTTTGCACTGCCCTATGAAGGCATCATCCTGGTCACGTTCTTCTTCTATTTTTTGACCGGGCTCCGCTTTTGGCCAGCGGTGCTGTGCGGCTGGGCGACGTACATGGCCTATCTAGGCATGGAACTGCACACCGGCTTGGCAGGCAATGTGCTGCTGTACAACGCCTTCTTCCTGGGCACAGCCAATGTCATCGGCACGGTCGGCAACCATTTTCTGGAATCGGCCATGCGCCAGAATTTTCTGTCGCAAAAGCAGTTGCAGGACATGGCGGAGAAAGACTTCCTGACGGGTTTGCTCAACCGCCGCGCCTTCAGTACACGGGCCAACTGCACCTGGCGCCAGGCGGTGCGCGAAAAACATGCGCTGGGCGTCGTCATGATGGATGTGGATTTTTTCAAACGCTATAACGACCACTATGGCCATGCCGAAGGCGACGAAACCCTGAAGAAAGTAGCGCAGGTGGTCGGCAGCCACGCCCGCCGCCCCCTGGACATCGTTGCCCGCTACGGTGGCGAGGAGTTCGTCGGCCTTTGGTACAACCTGAGCGAAGCCCATATGCGGTCCATTCTGGAGAGCCTGCGTGACGACATCGCCGCACTACAGATTCCCCATGCCGCATCCGATGGTGCGCCCCATGTCAGCCTGAGCATCGGGCTGGCCTACCTGCAGCCACAGGCCGACCAAACCCTGGACGATGCACTGCGACTGGCCGACGTAGCCCTGTACCTTGCCAAGGAACAGGGACGCAACCGCGTGGTTATCAAAACGCCGGAAGTGCGTTGAAAAATTTTAGTTAAAACTGGCTCTAACGCTTACTGGTAAAGCGCCAGCAGCTATCAAATAAAGAGTTTTCAGCGCAGTCCAGCACCGTGTTCACCTTCAGCCCGCTGGATCAACTCGATCTTGTAACCATCGGGGTCGGTCACAAACGCAATCACGGTGCTGCCGCCTTTGACAGGACCCGCCTCGCGGGTCACGTTGCCGCCTGCGGCCTTGATCTTGTCGCAGGCCGCATAGGCATCGGGCACGCCCAGGGCAATATGGCCATAGGCATTGCCATGGTCGTAGCTCTCGGTACCCCAGTTGTAGGTCAGCTCGATCTCGGCCTGGCCGGGGTTGCCCCCCTCAAAGCCCAGGAAGGCGAGCGAGTATTTGTAGTCGGGGTTCTCAGACTGGCGCAGCAGTTGCATGCCCAGTACCTGGGTATAGAAGTCGATGGAGCGCTGGAGATTGCCAACGCGCAGCATGGTGTGCAGGATTCTCATGTTCGTGATTGTGCCGTGAGATCAAAAACCAGGCAGACCGCTTCAACGACAAATCCGGTCTGGGAAGAAAGCGTCCATTCGGGGGGCATGCCAGCCAGTACGCTTGATCTCCATCTTCCGTTTAACTAGATACGATGTATATTATGTTAATTTTTAAAAAAGAAACCCCATCGCTACTCACAGTTTTACATTCCTGCCACGGCCCTGGGTGCCGCCCTGGGTCAGAACGGCTCCTGCGCATTTACGAAATGCAAGTCGACAAACCGTGGCCGACGCGCCACAGTGTTCTGGAACACCAGAGAGGCTTTGTGGTCGCCTTAAGCGACACCCTTGCCAAACATCGCATGCTGTTGTTTGGCCGTGCGTTCGTACTGGCGCGCAATGCTGTCGCAGACAAGGTCACACAGCGCATACACCGACGGGTCTGCGATGCGGTAGTACACGCTGGTGCCTCGACTTTCGCGCTCGACAAAGCCCTGTTGCGTCATCAGGCTCAGGTGGCGCGAGACGTTGGCTGCCGTGTAGCCGCACAACTGGGCCAACTCGCCCACGTTGCGCTCGCCTTCACGCAAAAGGTTCAGGATGCGCAGGCGCGTGGGCTCCGCCAGCGTCTGAAAGTACGCGGCAACTTGCGTGATGGCTTCTGGGGGCAGGTTCTTCATGGCAAATTTGCTGGGGGTCAAGGCCATTCGATCGGTTGAACACCACATCTGTTCCGGCCTGCCCACATAATACGCCAGTTGACTATTTAGTTGTTTGGCTAAATAATCACATCAACAAAACAGTGAGGTATCCCATGAAATCCTGGCAAATTGTCCGTTTGGTCGCAGGCCTGTTCATTCTTCTCTCGTTGGCGCTGGGCATTCCCGGCAGCCCCATCTTTGTCAGCCAATGGTGGTTGGCCTTTACCGCCTTTGTGGGTCTCAACATCATGCAAAGCGGGCTGACCAAATGGTGTTTGATGGAAACCATGCTGCGCAAGCTCGGTGCACAGCCCGGCTGCTGATCCAAAGACTGCGCCATGACCCTGTTGCACGAATCCCCTCAGCCGCCCCCTGCCCCTACGCTGGTGGATGTGCGCTCGCGTCTCGAGTTCGAATCGGGGCATGTGGATGGCGCAGTGCATTTACCGCTCGAGCGCCTGGCGCAGGATGCGCCCTTGCTGCTGCCCGACAAGACTGCGCCGATGGTGCTGTACTGCCTGTCGGGTGCGCGCTCAGGCATGGCCTTGCAATGGATGCGCCAGTTGGGCTATACCCAAGCGGTCAATGGCGGCTCAGTGGGCGCCGTGGCATTGCAGACAGGACGCGGCATCCGCCGTCTCTGACCTCTTGAACACTCCAACGATAAAGGCTTTGGCATGAGCGATAACCTGGTTCAAATCACCCTGCGGCAGCAAAAAGACTACCAATTCAACGTGGATTTTGGCAATGGCATTGCCGTCCTGGCGGCCGATGAGCCAGCGCCGCTGGGCGGCGGGCAGGGGCCGTCGCCGGTCCAATTGCTGGCCGCTGCCGTGGGCAACTGTCTGTCCGACTCGCTGCTGTTTGCGCTGCGCAAGTTCAAACAAGCCCCCGAGCCGATGGAATGCACGGTGACCGCCGAAGTGGGCCGCAACGAAGAAAAGCGCCTGCGCGTGCTCAAGATGACGGCCGTACTGAAGCTGGGGGTGGCTGCAGCTTCGTTGCAGCACCTGGATCGGGTGCTGGACCAGTTTGAGGCGTTCTGCACCGTGACGCAAAGTGTGGGCCAGGGTATTGCGATCGAGCTGCAGGTCATTGATGCCGAGGGCGTGCGCCTGAAATGAATCCAAACGGCGCCTCTCCACGGGTCGCCACCATCAACTAAGGGGAAATGAAATGTCAATCAATGTGGGAAGCTGGGATCGTGTTCTGCGTGTGGTGGTAGGCCTGGTGCTGATTGGCCTGGCCGCTACCGGCACGGTGGGTTTGTGGGGCTGGATTGGTGTAGTGCCTGTGGCCACAGGCCTGTTTGGTTTCTGCCCGGCCTATACGCTGCTGGGCATCAAGACCTGCCCGATGAAGAAACCTTAATCTAGTAAAAAGAGCTTCTAGCGCTTTATAAATAAGCGCTTATAGCTCTGTTTTTAGTAGCAAAAAACGGCCGACACCCCATTGGTGTGGCCGTTTTTTTGCGCCCACCTTCCCTGTCTGTCAGGCCGCAACACCTTCTGCGCACTGGCAATTGCCGCCACAGCCGCTGGCTGCAACAGCGCCTGCAAGGGGTGCCTTCGTGGTCTGGTGGCTTTTCAGCCCCAGTTTATGCAGCAATTGCCTATCGGCGCCCGCATCGGGGTTGCCCGTCACCAGCAGTTTTTCCCCATAAAAGATGGAATTGGCCCCGGCCATGAAGCACAGGGCCTGCACGGCCTCGCCCATTTGCTGGCGCCCGGCCGAGAGGCGCACGCGCGCCTGGGGCATGGTGATGCGGGCCACAGCGATCATGCGCACAAAATCGAAAGGGTCGATAGGGTCGCTGTCGGCCAGCGGCGTGCCGGGAACGCGCACCAGGTTGTTGATGGGTACTGAATCCGGGTAAGGGTTGAGGTTGGCCAGCTGTGCAATCAGACTGGCGCGGTGCACCGGCGCTTCGCCCATGCCCACGATGCCGCCGCAGCACACGCTGATACCGGCGGCGCGCACATGCTGCAAGGTATCGAGCCGGTCCTGGTACTGGCGGGTGCTCACCACGTCCTGGTAGTACTCGGGCGCCGTGTCCAGGTTGTGGTTGTAATAGTCCAGCCCCGCTTGCTTGAGCGCCTGCGCCTGGTGCGATTCAAGCATGCCCAGCGTGGCGCAGGTTTGCAGGCCCAGCCCTTTGACGGCGCCAATCAGCGCGGCCACTTTTACAATGTCGCGGTCTTTGGGGGCACGCCACGCAGCGCCCATGCAAAAGCGTGTGGCACCCGCATCTTTGGCGGCCTGCGCGGCGCGCAACACTTCGTCCACTTCGAGCAGTTTTTGTGCCTTTACGCCCGTATCGAACTCGGCCGACTGGGGGCAGTAGCCGCAGTTTTCGGGGCACCCACCTGTTTTGACCGATAGCAGTGCCGCCAACTCAATGTCACCGGCAGGCCAGTGCTGGCGGTGCACGGTCTGGGCTTCGAACAACAGCTCCAGCAAGGGTTTGTCGAGCAGGGACTGTACGGCGTCCACTGTCCAGGGGCCCTGGGGGGGCGGCATTTGGACGGGCAGATGCACCTGCACGGGTTGATGGATTGGTGGGGTTTTCACAGAGACTCCTTTGAAGATGAAGGCTACCTGGAGGTGCAACATAAGTCGCAAATCACGCCAACATTTATGGGCACTAGCACACCAGTTTCAGAACATTTTGCCTTTTGAAACAGTCTGAATGTGCGCCACAAAGTAACAAATACTGCCAAATAAAAGCCACCAAAAGTACACCCATCTCAACGCAAAATCACCCTGAAATGAAGGGAGATGACCACACAATCGCCGCCGTTGCAGCAGCGTCGCGCTTCGTCGCGCAACGTGCGCCGATTGCACGGTAAACCCGATGGGCGTTGCGTGACTGTGCCCTCGGTCAGAGTGAAAGATGGAAATCAGCCCAGGGCAGAAATCACTTCGGGTGGCGCCTGCACCAGCTCGATCAGCACGCCCTCGCCCGCGATCGGAAATTCGTCGTTGCTCTTGGGGTGCAAAAAGCAGATGTCATACCCGGCCGCACCTTTGCGCACGCCGCCGGGCGCAAAGCGCACACCCTGGGCCGTGAGCCATTCCACGGCGGCGGCCAGGTCGTCGATCCACAGGCCGATGTGGTTGAGGGGCGTGGTGTGCACGGCCGGCTTCTTGTCGATGTCCAGCGGCTGCATGATGTCCACCTCCACCTTCCAGGCGCCCTGCCCCATGGCCAGGATGTCCTCGTCCACGTTCTCGCGCTCGCTTTGGAAGGTGCCGGTCTGCGTCAGGCCCAGCATGTCGACCCACAGGGTTTTCATGCGCTGTTTGTCGGTGCCGCCAATGGCCACCTGCTGGATGCCCAGCACCCGGAAAGGACGTTGCTCTGCTGTTTGTGCCATGGTTATTCTCTGGTTGATGAAGCGATAAATGCTTCTGTTTTTATAGCTACTTGCGCTTGATAGATAAGCGCCAGAGACCAAAAAACTCAAAAAAGGGGCGCGAGGCCCCTTGGTATGGAGATGCGGCTGCTTATTGGAATTCCAGAATCACCTGGTCCACACTGAGCGACTCGCCCTTGCCCGCCACCAGCTTGCCCACCACGCCATCTTGCGTGGCCAGCAGGACGTTTTCCATCTTCATGGCTTCGATGACGGCCAGCTTTTCACCGGCCTGCACCTTCTGGCCTTCCTGCACCACCACATCCACCAGCAAGCCGGGCATGGGCGAGAGCAGGAACTTGGACAAATCCGGCGGCGCCTTGTAGGGCATGAGTTGGTGCAAGCGTGCGCCCAGCGGCGAGAACACGATGGCTTCGATCTGTGTGCCGTCGTGGGCAATGCGCATGGCCAGGGGGTTCTTGCCCGCGCCGCGCTCCACCTGGGCCGTAAAGCCCTGGCCGTTGCAACTGCCTTGCACACGGATCTGGCCCAGCGTTGCCGTGCTACTGATGTGATAGCTGTTACCGCCCACGGACACTGCGCTAGAGCCCGATTTGTTCTCAAAATCGGTCACGCTTACGTCGTGGTACTGGTTCTGCCCTAGCGCACCCAGGCTGGCTACCACAAAGGCCTCGCCCACTTTCACCTCGTGCCCGGCCAGCTGGCCGCTGATGCCCGAGGCCCGGGCGCGGTAACGGCGGTGCATGTAAGCGGCCAGCGCCACCAGGAACAGCGGGTCGTCGTGCGGCACGTCCTCGGCCACAAAACCATGCGCATAGTTCTCGGCGATAAAGCCGGTATTGAAATCGCCCGTGACGAACTTGGGGTGTGCCAGCAAGGCGGCCTGGAACGGAATATTGCTGCTGATGCCGCGAATCACAAAGCCATTGAGCGCCGCGCGCATCTTGAGGATGGCGTCGTTGCGGTCGGTGCCGTGCACGATGAGCTTGGCGATCATCGAGTCGTAGAACATCGGAATCTCACCGCCCTCGTACACGCCGGTATCCACCCGCACCCCGTATTTTTTGCTGGGGTCGGCCTGGAACATGCTCTCCTCGGGCGGTGCAAAGCGCACCAGGCGGCCGGTGGACGGCAGGAAGTTGCGGAACGGGTCTTCGGCGTTGATGCGGCACTCGATGGCCCAGCCGTCGCGCTTCACGTCGGCTTGCGTGAGCGGCAGCTTTTCGCCCGCCGCCACGCGGATCATCAGCTCGACCAGGTCCAGGCCGGTGATGCATTCCGTCACCGGGTGCTCCACCTGCAGGCGGGTGTTCATTTCCAGAAAGTAGAAGTCTTGGTCTTTGCCGACCACGAACTCCACCGTGCCGGCGCTTTGGTACTGCACAGCCTTGGCCAGCTGCACGGCCTGCTCGCCCATGGCCTTGCGGGTGGCCTCGCTGATGAAGGGCGACGGCGCTTCCTCGATCACCTTCTGGTGGCGGCGCTGGATGGAGCACTCGCGCTCGTTCAGGTAGATCACGTTGCCGTGGCTGTCGCCCAGCACCTGGATCTCGATGTGGCGCGGCTCCTGTACGAACTTCTCGATGAAGATGCGGTCGTCGCCGAAGCTATTGCGCGCTTCGTTCTGGCAGCTGGCAAAGCCCTCGAACGCCTCCTTGTCGTTGAACGCCACGCGCAGGCCCTTGCCGCCGCCACCGGCCGAAGCCTTGATCATGACCGGGTAGCCAATGCCCTTGGCAATCTCCACCGCTTGCTCGGGGCCGGCAATCGCGTCGTTGTAGCCGGGGATGGTGTTGACCTTGGCTTCAAGGGCCAGCTTCTTGGACGCAATCTTGTCGCCCATAGCCGCAATCGAATGGGCCTTGGGGCCGATGAAGGCAATGCCCTCTTCTTCGCAGCGCTTGGCAAAAGCTTCGTTTTCAGAGAGGAAGCCGTAGCCGGGGTGCACGGCCTGCGCGCCGGTCTGCTTGCAGGCCTCGATGATTTTTTCGGCCAGCAGGTACGACTCACGCGAAGGCGCCGGGCCGAGGCGCACGGCCTCGTCGGCCAGCTTGACGTGGCGCGCTTCCTTATCGGCGTCGGAATAGACCGCGACCGTTTTGATGCCCATTTTCTGGGCGGTGGCGATCACCCTACACGCAATCTCGCCCCGGTTTGCGATCAGGATTTTGGTGAACATTATTAGCTCCTCAAGCGATGGGGTGGCGTGTAGCAGCCCGCTTCGCGGTCTGTGGCAGGCAATTTATTGAAACGTCCGCTGCGCGGCCGTTTTGCTTCGCCTGGCCGTTGGCCAGAGCGCTGCGGTTGGCAATCAGAATTTTGGTGAACATGATGAATCTCTTTTCAAGGGCTCTTACCCGAAACGTATTAGGTTAGGTGCTGGCACAGCCCAGCGAAGCGGTTGGGGCTAGGCGCCGGACCGCAGGCAGTAGCAGCGCTACGACAAGGTCTGGCAACGACGCCCCAAGGGCTGTGGCAGTGCCGCTCAAAGGGGGATGTTTCCGTGCTTGCGCCATGGGTTCTCCAGCTTCTTGTCGCGCAGCATGACCAGGCTGCGGCAAATCCGCTTGCGTGTCTCGTGCGGCAGGATCACATCGTCAATAAAGCCGCGCGCACCCGCCACAAAGGGGTTGGCAAAGCGCTCTTTGTATTCCGCCTCGCGGGCGGCGAGCTTCACCGGGTCGTTCTTGTCTTCGCGGAAGATGATTTCCACCGCGCCCTTGGCGCCCATCACGGCAATCTCGGCGTTGGGCCAGGCCAGGTTCACGTCGCCGCGCAGGTGCTTTGAGCTCATCACGTCGTACGCACCGCCATAGGCCTTGCGGGTAATGACGGTGACCTTGGGCACGGTGCATTCAGCATAGGCAAACAGCAGCTTGGCGCCGTGTTTGATGATGCCGCCGTACTCTTGCGACGTTCCGGGCATGAAGCCGGGTACGTCCACAAACGTGATGACGGGGATGTTGAAGGCATCGCAAAAGCGCACGAAGCGCGCGGCCTTGATGCTGCTCTTGATGTCCAGGCACCCGGCCAGCACCAGGGGCTGATTGGCCACGATGCCGACGGTCTGGCCTTCCATGCGGGCCAGGCCAATGACGATGTTCTTGGCGTAGTCGGGCTGCAGCTCAAAGAAGTCGCCGTCATCCACCACCTTGGTGATCAGCTCTTTCATGTCGTAGGGCTGGTTGGCGTTGGCGGGCACCAGCGTGTCGAGCGACTTGTCGGCCCGGTCGGCCGGGTCGTTGCTGGGGCGCACAGGCGCTTTTTCGCGGTTGTTGAGCGGCAGGTAGTTGTACAGACGGCGCAGCATGAGGATGGCCTCGACGTCGTTCTCGAAGGCCATGTCGGCCACGCCGCTCTTGGTGGTGTGCGTGCCAGCGCCGCCCAGCTCCTCGGCGGTCACGTTCTCATGCGTCACGGTCTTGACCACATCGGGGCCGGTGACAAACATGTAGCTGCTGTCCTTGACCATGAAGATGAAGTCGGTCATGGCAGGCGAGTACACGGCGCCGCCCGCACACGGCCCCATGATCATGCTGATCTGCGGCACCACGCCGCTGGCCAGCACGTTGCGCTGGAACACATCGGCATAGCCGCCCAGGCTGGCCACGCCCTCCTGGATGCGCGCGCCGCCCGAGTCGTTCAGGCCGATGACGGGTGCGCCGACCTTCATGGCCTGGTCCATGACCTTGCAGATTTTCTCGGCGTGCGTCTCGGACAAGGCACCGCCAAACACCGTGAAATCCTGGCTGAACACAAAGGCCAAGCGTCCATTGATGAGGCCGTAGCCCGTCACCACGCCATCGCCCGGGATTTTGCTGTCTTCCATGCCAAAGTCGGTGCAGCGGTGCTCGACGAACATGTCCCACTCTTCAAAGGTGCCGTCGTCCATGAGCAACTCGATGCGCTCGCGCGCCGTGAGCTTGCCCTTGGCATGCTGTGCATCGATGCGCTTTTGCCCACCGCCCAGGCGGGCCAGCGCGCGCTTCTTTTCCAGTTGATCGAGGATGTCTTGCATGGTCGTCCTTTGAGTGAGCCTGTGTTGTTTGAGTTGCTATTTATTCAATAGCTGACAGCGCTTGTCCTGATTGCGCTGAGAGCAAATTTCTTGCTGCAGTGGAGGCCGCAATGCGCCCCGCTGCTACCTCTTGCTGCATACGCGGCAGCAGGTGCTGCACCTGCGGGTGTCGGCGAAACGCCTGCTTGAGCCCGGCGTCAATGCGCTCCCACATCCAGGCCAGGGCCTGCTTTTCGCGCCGCGTGGCCAGGCGGCCGTTGGCCGTTTGCAATTGGCGGTATTGCGTGACGGCATCCCAGAAACTACCGATACCCTGCCCCAGCAGCGCGCTGATCTGCAGCACCTTGGGGTGCCAGCGCGTGGTGTCGTGCGAGGCGTTGTCGGGGTTGCCGTGCTGGCTGAGGATGCGCAGGCTCGACGTGATTTGCGCCTCGGCGCGCGTCGCGGCCCGGGCGTCCAGGTCGGCCTTGTTGATGACCACCAGGTCGGCAATCTCCATCACGCCCTTTTTGATGGCCTGCAGGTCGTCGCCCGCGTTGGGCAGTTGCAGCAGCACAAACATGTCAGTCATGCTGGAGACTGCCGTCTCCGACTGGCCCACGCCCACCGTCTCGACGATGACGATGTCGTAGCCCGCGGCCTCACAAACCAACATCGCTTCGCGCGTTTTTTCGGCCACCCCGCCCAGCGTGCCGCTGCTGGGGCTGGGGCGGATGTAGGCATTTGGGTTGACCGACAGGTGTTCCATGCGCGTCTTGTCGCCCAGGATGGAGCCGCCCGAGACAGTGCTGGACGGATCAATCGTGAGCGCCGCAATGCGGTGACCTTGCGCAATGAGATACAGGCCCAGCGCCTCGATAAAGGTGGACTTTCCCACGCCCGGCACGCCGCTGATCCCCAAGCGAAAGCTCTTGCCCGTGTGCGGCAGCAGCGCCGTCAGCAACTCGTCGCCCTGGGCGCGGTGGTCGGCGCGGGTGGATTCGAGCAGCGTGATAGCCTTGGCCATGGCGCGGCGCTGCTGGGCGGCGCTGCCCTGCAGGATGCCGTCGAGAATCGCCGCAGGGATCACGCCACTGCCTTGCGAATCTGCTCCAGCACATCCTTGGCACTGGCGGGAATCGGCGTGCCGGGGCCGTAGATGCCCTTGACGCCTGCTTCATACAAAAAGTCGTAGTCCTGCGCAGGGATCACGCCGCCGACAAACACCACGATGTCGTCGGCCCCCTGATCCTTGAGCGAGGCGATGATCGCGGGCACAAGGGTTTTGTGGCCGGCGGCGAGCGTGCTCACACCCACGGCGTGCACGTCGTTTTCAATGGCCTGGCGGGCGCATTCTTCGGGGGTTTGGAACAGCGGACCGATGTCCACGTCGTATCCCAGGTCGGCAAACGCCGTAGCGACCACTTTGGCGCCGCGGTCGTGGCCGTCCTGGCCCAGTTTGGCGATCATCACGCGGGGGCGGCGGCCCTGTT
The DNA here is from genome assembly GCF_054783455.1 of Simplicispira piscis. Lineage (NCBI taxonomy): Bacteria > Pseudomonadati > Pseudomonadota > Betaproteobacteria > Burkholderiales > Comamonadaceae > Simplicispira > Simplicispira piscis. Next base: position 98,931 of record NZ_BAAGQN010000016.1, on the reverse strand, counting down.
CTTCGGCGAAGGCGTTGATTTCGCCCTTGAGTTGGTCCCAGCCTTCGGCCGAGTCGTAAGCAGCAGCGTACACACCGGTCACCTTTTGCGTATCGGCGCGGTGGCGCCCGTAAACTTTTTCGAGCGCGTCACTGATCTCGCCGCCGGTGGCGCGCAGGCGCACGGCCTTGATGGACAGATCCAGCAGGTTGCCTTCGCCGGTTTCTGCTGCAGAAGTGAGAGCATCCAGCGCTTTCTGCACAAGTGCTGGGTCGCGTTTTGACCTGATATTTTTGAGGCGCTCGATCTGGCCGTCGCGCACCTTCACGTTGTCGATCTGCAGGATATCGACCGGGTCTTCTTTGGCGAGCTTGTATTTGTTCACGCCGACGATCACGTCCTTGCCGCTGTCGATGCGTGCCTGCTTCTCGGCCGCAGCCGCTTCGATCTTGAGCTTGGCCCAGCCGCTGTCCACGGCCTGCGTCATGCCGCCCATGGCTTCGACTTCTTCGATGATCTTCCAGGCGGCGTCTGCCATGTCCTGGGTCAGTTTTTCCATCATGTAGCTGCCAGCCCAGGGGTCCACCACGTTGGTGATGTGCGTCTCTTCCTGGATGATGAGCTGCGTGTTGCGCGCAATGCGCGATGAAAATTCGGTCGGCAGCGCAATGGCTTCGTCGAGCGCGTTGGTGTGCAGGCTCTGCGTGCCGCCAAACACCGCCGCCATGGCCTCGATGGTGGTGCGCACGATGTTGTTGTAGGGATCTTGCTCGGTGAGCGACCAGCCAGACGTCTGGCAGTGCGTGCGCAGCATCAGGCTCTTGGGGTTCTTGGCGCCGGTCTCTTTCATGATGCGGCACCACAAGAGGCGTGCCGCGCGCATCTTGGCGACTTCGAGGTAGAAGTTCATGCCGATCGCCCAGAAGAAGCTCAGGCGCCCGGCGAAGTCGTCCACGTCCAGGCCCGAGGCGATGGCGGTTTTGACGTATTCCTTGCCGTCGGCCAGCGTGAAGGCGAGTTCGAGCGCCTGGTTGGCCCCGGCCTCTTGCATGTGGTAACCCGAGATCGAGATCGAGTTGAACTTGGGCATGTTCTTGGCCGTGTAGCCAATGATGTCGCCAATGATGCGCATCGAAGGCTTGGGCGGGTAGATGTAGGTGTTGCGCACCATGAACTCTTTCAGAATGTCGTTCTGAATGGTTCCGCTAAGCTTGTCTTGCGAGACGCCCTGCTCTTCTGCCGCCACCACGTAGCCCGCCAGTACGGGCAGCACCGCGCCGTTCATGGTCATGGAGACGCTCACCTTGTCGAGCGGGATCTGGTCAAACAGGATCTTCATGTCCTCGACCGAGTCGATCGCCACGCCCGCCTTGCCCACGTCACCCGTGACGCGCGGGTGGTCGCTGTCGTAGCCCCGGTGCGTGGCCAGGTCGAACGCGACCGACACGCCCTGCCCGCCGGCAGCCAAGGCCTTGCGGTAGAAGGCATTGGACTCTTCGGCGGTGGAGAAGCCTGCGTACTGGCGAATCGTCCAGGGGCGCACCGCGTACATGGTGGCCTGGGGGCCGCGCAGGTAGGGTTCAAAACCGGGCAGCGTGTTGGCGTAAGGCAAGTCGGCGGTGTCTTGCGCGGTGTAGAGCGGCTTGACGGTGATGCCGTCGGGAGTGACCCAATTGAGGGCCTCCACATTGCCGCCGGGGGCCGATTTGGCAGCGGCCTTGGCCCAGGCATCAAGGCTGGCGGCGGCGAACTCGGGGGCGTTTTTGTTCTGCGAGTCACTCATGGCGGCAAATTCTCCGGCGGTTGGCATGGCTTGGTTTCAGGGCATTCCCTGTGATGTGAGCAAGTTTACATCATTCATAATTATTCATTCAAAATATTCCGTGCAGCTTACAATCGTTCCATGTCCACTCTGACCCTCACTCCCCGCGCCCTGTACGAAGAAGTGGCCGAACTGCTGCGCCAACGCATCTTCCAGCGGGAACTGGAGCCGGGTTGCTGGATTGACGAGCTCAAGATCGCCGAGGAATTCGGCATCAGCCGCACCCCCTTGCGCGAAGCCCTGAAGGTGCTGGCCGCCGAGGGACTGGTCACCATGAAGGTACGCCGAGGCGCCTATGTGACCGAGATGTCCGAGAAAGACTTGCGTGATGTTTACCACCTGCTCAGCCTGCTGGAAAGCGATGCTGCAGGCGTGGTGGCCCGCGCTGCCAGTGACGAAGATCTGCGCGCATTGCAAAACCTGCACGCCGAGCTGGAGGCTGCCAAGGGGCAGCGCGACCAGTTTTTTGTGATCAACGAACGCTTTCACATGCGCTTGCTGGAGCTGGCCGACAACCGCTGGCGCAGCCAGATGGTGGCCGACCTGCGCAAGGTGATGAAGCTCAACCGCCACAACTCCCTGTTCAAGCAGGGCCGCATTGACGATTCGCTGCGCGAACACCGCGCCATCATGGCCGCCCTGCTCGCCCGCGACACGGCGGCCACGGTGCAAGCCATGCAAAGCCATTTCACCAACGGCCTGGAAGCTGCCACCTGATCCGCGCCCTGGTTCACCGTGGCAGGAAAACCCCGCCAAAGACTGAAACAGGCTGAAACAACTGGCGAGCCTGTGCCGCCTGCCCTATGCTGTGAGCACCAACCACTTAGCGCACGCAGTCTGGCCCATGAAGTCCTCTGAAGAAACCGTTGTTTTTGGTACCGAAGATCTGTTGCTGAGCCTGTGCAACTCCGTCACGCGCGTGCTGACCGTGGCCACGCACAGCGATATCCGCTATTCCGGCATGGTCCAGCGCATCACGCGCACCTGCCTCAAACCCGACATTGGCTGCTTTGTGCTGTTTGATGGCGGCTTCTCTGGCTTGGTCATCATCAACTTTTCAGCCCAGGCCGCGATGGAGTTGTATTCCAACTACCTGCTGAACATGGGCATGCAGCAGAGCGATCTGGCGCGTTCCTACACGGCGGACGAGGTCAGCAACGTGATGGGCGAGCTGATGAACCAGGTGGTGGGCGACTTTACCGGCAAGGTGCACCGCGAGCTGCACACCCACATCACGCAAAACCAGCCCAAGATGCTGGTGTTGAACAAGCAGGTCATGCTGAGTGTGGATGCCAACCTTGACCAGCCCGAAGCGCGGCGCGTGACTTTCTATACCGGCTCCAACAACATCTTCTATCTGGAGCTGGCCATCGACAAGACAGAGTTCGTCAAGCTCTACGATTTCGCGCCCCAGGAAGTGCCCGATCCCGATGCCCTGATCGACCAGGCCCACGAGCGTGCAGCGGCCGCTGCTGGTGCGCCCGCCTCAGCGGAGCCGTCATCGTCTGCCACTGACGATCTGCTCCGCTCCCTGGGCATGTAGACAGGCGGAGCCCCGCCCAGGGCGGGCGGTATGATTTAAGGGTTTTCCCGCGCTCTGGCATCCATGCCAATGCCGCCAGCCCCACCCCATACCGCCCCGAGATGACCACGACCCACACCGACATCGCCTCCGCGCAGACGCTTCCCCAGCTTTTTGCCCGCCGGGCAGCGCTGACCCCCAGCGCGCCGGCTTATCGACTTTTTGACCCCGCCACCCAAGCTTGGTTTGACCTGAGCTGGGCGCAAACCGCCGAAAAAGTGACGCAGTGGACCCAGGCCCTGGTCGCCATGCAGCTGCCCCACGGCGCGCGCGTGGCCATCTTGCTGCCCAACGGGCTGCACGCCGTGTGCGCCGACCAGTCCACCCTGGCTGCGGGTGGTGTGCCGGTGCCGCTGCACGCCATCGACAACCCGGGCAGCATTGCCTACATCCTGCAAGACAGCGAGGCCTCGGTGCTCGTCGTGGATCAAGTTGCGCAGTGGGAACAAATCCGCAGCGTGGGTACGCCGTTTCCCGCGCTGCGCGCTGTGGTGGTGACGGACGAAGACCCCGCCCTGCAGCCCCATCCCGCCAGCGCCAGCGGCCCTGCCCTGGGATCGCTCGCGCAATGGCTGGGCGGTGCAGGGCAAGCCCTGGCCACGCCAGCGCCCACACCGCCGGGTGCGGACGACCTCGCCGCCATCGTCTATACCTCGGGCACCACCGGCAAGCCCAAGGGCGTCATGCTGACGCACCGCAATGTGGTCAGCGATGTGCAGGCCGTGCTGGAACGCATTGCGCCCACCCAGGACGACGTTTTTCTGTCCTTCCTGCCGCTGTCGCACACCTTCGAGCGCACAGGGGGCTATTACCTGCCTGTGGCGGCAGGTTGCTGCGTGGCCTTTGCGCGATCGGTGGCTTTGCTGGCCGATGATCTGAAAACCATTCGCCCCACGGTGCTGGTCTCGGTGCCCCGCATCTACGAGCGCGTTCACGCCAAGTTGCTCGAAATGTTGTCGCCCACGCCCTGGAAAATGCAGCTCTATGAAGCTGCGCAGTCCAAAGGCTGGCAGCGCTTTTGCCGCGCACAAGGCCTGCCGCCGCCCGCACATGACGAAGCACTGGGCGGCTGGATGAACCTGCTGCCCTGGCCTGTGCTGCAGGCCCTGGTGGCACAACCACTGCTGGCGCAATTTGGCGGGCGCGTGCGCGTGGCGGTCAGCGGCGGCGCGCCGCTCTCACCCACCATTGCCAAGTGCTTTCTGGGCCTGGGCTTGCCACTGGTGCAGGGCTACGGCATGACGGAAACCTCGCCCGTGGTGTGCGTGAACACCGTGCACGACAACGACCCTGCCAGCGTGGGCCGTGCGCTGCCGGGCGTGGAAGTGCGCATTGGCGAGAACCGCGAGCTGCAGGTGCGCGGCTCCATCGTGATGAAAGGCTACTGGAAGCGCCCCGAAGACACCGCCAAAACCCTGGACGCCGAAGGCTGGCTGGGCACCGGCGACCAGGCCGACATCGTCGATGGCCGCATTTACATCCGGGGGCGCATCAAGGAAATCATCGTCACCTCGACCGGCGAAAAAATCCCCCCGGGCGACCTGGAACTGGCGCTGCAGTCCGACCCGCTGCTCGAACAAACCTTTGTGGTGGGCGAGAACCGCCCCTTCATCGCCTGTGTGGCGGTACTCAAGCGGGACGAATGGCTGCGCCTGGCCGAAGGCCTGGGCCTGGATGCACAAGACCCAGGCAGCCTGAACAACCCGGCGGTGCACCGCGCCATCCTGGCGCGCATTGAAACCAGCACCGCCAGCTTTCCGCGCTACGCCGTGCCCCGCACTGTGTACTGCACGCTGGAGCCGTGGACGACAGAAAACGGCTTCATGACGCCCACGCTCAAGCTCAAGCGCAACAATTTGATGGCCTATTTCGCTCAAGCCATCGAGGGCATGTACCAAAAGCCCGGGGGGCGCTAAACGCTGCTGAGCCGCGGCCGCATGAATCTAAAACCTCATGCGGCCACGGCCTCCCCCGCGCATTCAGTGGCGTAGGCCTGCCCAAACCGGTTGCCGAGAAAATCCTGCAGCGCCACGGCCTCTTGCCCGACAAAGCCCTTTTGCGGCAACTTGCCCTGGGCCACCAGATCCAGCGCAGTGCAGATCCCGGCGGCCGTGGTGCGCTGGATGGCGCTCAGCCGGTGGCCCGCCACCTCGGTGCCAAGGATGCGGCCCGAATACGAATCCTGCACCAAACGCCCGCCGCGCAGCCCCGAGGCGCTGGCAAACACCACGATCACATCCTGCTCGGTGGTGGGAATGGCCGCCTCGAAAATTTCCTTGAGCAGATCGCGCCGGTCGCGCAGGCGCAGGTCGTTGAGCAGCAGCTTGAGAATGGCGCAATGGCCGGGGTAGCGGATCGACTTGTAGTCCACCTGCCGCGCCCTGCCCGCCAGGGTTTCGGTCAGCGTGCCCAGGCCGCCGGAGGTATTGAAAGCCTCGTATTCCACGCCATCAAGCGCAAAGGTTTCCAGGCCGTCCAGTGCCGCGACGGTGGTGGCCTGGCCGTCCACGATGGCTTCGCAGGGGTTGCAGTATTCATTGATCAGGCCCTCGGTGCTCCAGGTCAGATTGTAGCGCAGGGCACCCTGCGGGTAGCGCGGCAGCGCCCCCACGCGCATGCGCAGACTGTGCAGCTCGTCAAAGCGGCGCGCCAGGTCGTTGCCGACGATGCCAATGAAACCCGGTGCCAAACCGCACTGCGGCATGAGCACGCTGCGTGCATCCTGCGCCAGGGCTCGGATGGCCTGGGTGCTCTGCACGTCTTCAGTCAAATCAAAGTAATGCACGCCGGCCTGCGCGCACAGCGTGGCCACACCCACGGCGCAGTGGAAAGGCAGCGCATTGAGCACGGCGTAGCGGCCGCTGACGGCGGTTTGCAATGCCGCATCGTCGGGAGTGGCCAGTGTGGCCACGTCCAGCACGGCCACGGCTTCCAGGCGCGCCACATCGCGGTCGGCCACCAGAACGTCATAGTCGCCGCTGCGCGACAGCAGCAGCGCCATGGCAAAGCCGATATGGCCTGCCCCCAGGATGGTGATGGAACGGCGGGTCGTGGTCATGGCGTGTCTCCTTGTAGTGTTGGTGGTGCTGTGGTTCAGCTCACTCAATGCTACGGCGCAGTGCTGTCAATGTGTAGCATGTAAAACGTCGAATAACTTGCTAATATTCGTCAAAATAACGAAAACTATCGACACAAGCCATGAACGCCCCTCTGGACGACACCGACCGCCAGCTTCTGAGCCTGCTCCAGGCCAACGCGCGCGAGAGCACATCCACACTGGCACGGCGCCTGGGTTTGGCGCGCACCACGGTGGTGGCGCGCATTGCACGGCTAGAGCGCACGGGTGTGGTGGCCGGCTATGGCGTGCGCCTGGGCGCGCCCATGGACAGCGCCGCCGTACGCGCCTGGTGCAGCCTGAGCTTGCTGCCACAAACAGCGCCCGCTGTGCTGCGCGCCTTGGCCGCCATGCCCGAGGTGGAAGAAGTGTCGGCCGTGAGCGGCCAGTTCGACTACCTGGCCTTTTTGCGCTGCGCCAGCCACGAGCGACTGGACAGCCTGCTCGACCAGATCGGCCAGATGGACGGCGTGCACAAAACGCAGACCAGCATCGTGCTCAGCCGCAAGATCGATCGGCGCAGTGTGTGATGAATACTATTGATTAGATAGCTGCTATCGCTTACCAGTAAAGCGCTAGAGGCCAATTTTTCATAAACTTCAGGCTTCGAACTGCGCTGCGTTCTTGCCCTGGATGGGCGCATAAAAAGCCTTGATGCGCACCATGTCCTGCTCAAGATCGCCCGTGGGCTCGAACACCGGTCCCAAGCCACCGACCTTGCGGCCATAGTCCACAAAGGCCAGCACGATGGGTACGCCCGCCTGGTGGGCAATGAAGTAAAAGCCTGTTTTCCAATGCCGCGTCTTGCCGCGCGTGCCCTCGGGCGGAATGATGAGCTGCATGGGGCCGTCGGCATCGCGCATGGCCTGCGCGGACATGGCCACCAGGTTGCCAGCCTGGCCCCGGTTGACCGGAATGCCGCCCAGCCAGCGCATCAGCCCCCCAAACGGCGCCCTGAACAGGCTTTGCTTGCCCATCCAGTACACCCGCAGGCGTAGTGCAAAAGCAATCATCAGGGTGTAGGGCAGGTCCCAATTACTGGTGTGCGGGGCCGCAATCAGCACGCTCTTGGCGGCATGGGCGGGCAAAGAGCCTTCGACTTTCCAGCCTGTGGAACGAAGAATGGCGAGCGACAGCCCGCGCAGCAGGCTGTTGACGACCGGGGTATCAAAAATGGTGTGGTGGTGCATGGCGAGGCAATCAAAGGGCGCACCAAAAATTTTTGATACTTTTTGCTACATCATGGGTGAGTGTAGCAAGCCCGCACCACCAAAATGGGCCATGGCAGCTGCCATGGCCGGGACCAAAATCACGAACCCGACAACACCACTTCGACGCGGCGGGCTTCGGCGTTGCTGCCGCTGGCCTGGGTTTCTTCGGGTTTCTTCAGCTCGACACGCTCTTCAGCCACACCCAGGGCCTTGAGGGCTTCGCGCACAGCCAGGGCGCGGTTCTTGGCCAGTTCGGCGTTCAGGGCAGCGTCGCCCGTAGCGTCATGGAAACCCGAGACGATCGCCATGCGGCCATCGGCCACGCCCTTGACCACATCGGCCAGGGCCTCGTTGGCGCCTGCGGCCAGATCGGCCTTGCCCGAGGCAAAGTAGAACTTCACCACACCGTCCTCGACACGCACGCTGGCCACGTCTTCCGTCACCACCACCGCTGCGGGAGCAGGTGCCGTTACGGCCACAGGTGCGGGTGCATGGGCGATGCCACGCTTGTAAACTACCACGCCGACCACGGTGGACACCACCAGCGCAATCAGCGCAAACAGGAAACCCAGGGCAAAGCGTTCTTGGCTATCGTCGTCGGAACTGCTGAAGGACATTATTGAAACTCCGGAAAAATGGGGTGGAACAAAAGCCTGTTGACGATCTCCCAAACGTCGCAAACAGAGCCCAAGGGATAACCCGCTATTGTAGAGTCCGCATGCCCGAATTTTCTGCCCCCACGCGCGACCCGGCGCCCTTGCTCGAAAGAGCCTTGCAAGAATGGGGCGGCCAGAGCGATCTGTGGGTTTTTGGCTATGCCTCGCTCATCTGGCGCCCCGAGTTCGACTACGCCGAGCGGCGCGACGCCCGCGTGCACGGCTGGCATCGCGCGCTCAAGATGTGGAGCCACATCAACCGGGGCACCCCGCAATGCCCGGGTCTGGTGTTTGGCATGCTCTCGGGCGGCAGCTGCCGGGGCATGGTGTTCCGTGTTCCACAAAAGCATGCCCACCAGGTCATGGTGAACCTGTGGCAGCGCGAAATGCCCGTGGCCGTGTACGACCCGCGCTGGCTGACCTGCCACACCCCCCAGGGGCCGGTGCAGGCGCTGGCGTTTACGCTCTCGCGCAGCAGCCCCAGCTACACCGGCGAGCTGCAGCCCGATGAATACCGCCGCATCTTCGAGCAAGCCAGCGGCCGCTATGGCAGCACACATGACTATGCGCGCGACACCCTGCACGGGCTGCGCGAGGTGGGCATCCACGACCAGGCACTGGCGCGCCTGCTGCAGTTCTCCAGCCCGCCGCCCGGCCCCGACGGCCCGGGCACAATGGCGCAATGAGCAGCCCCAACACCTCCATCGCCGACCTGCGCAAAAGCTACGAACGCGCCGAACTCAACGAAGACGCCTCGCACGCGGCCCCGCTGCAGCAGTTCGACCAGTGGCTCCAGGAAGCCATCCGCTCCCAGGTACCCGAACCCAACGCCATGACGGTGGCCACCGTGGGCTGTGACCTGCGGCCCAGCACCCGCGTGGTGCTCATCAAAGGGTATGACGAGCGTGGCATCGTCTGGTACACCAACTACGAAAGCCGCAAGGGCCGCCAGCTGGCAGGCAACCCCTTTGCGGCGCTGCAATTTCACTGGGTGGAGCTCGAGCGCGTGGTGCGCATCGAAGGCACCGTCGAAAAAGTCAGCGACGCAGAGAGCGACGAATACTTTGCCAGCCGCCCGCTCGACTCGCGCATCGGCGCCTGGGCCAGCCCGCAAAGCCAGGTCATCTCGGGCCGGGGCGTACTGGTCGCCAATGCCGCCAAATACGGCGCGCAATTCATGCTCATGCCTCCTCGCCCACCCCACTGGGGTGGCTACCGCCTCCAACCCGAGCAATGGGAGTTCTGGCAGGGGCGCAAAAGCCGCTTGCACGACCGGCTGCGCTACCGACGCGATGGAACCCAATGGATACGCGAGCGCCTGGCACCGTAAACAGGCTATCGGACTTGTGAACCAGGTCAAAGGGGCATTTTTGCGTCCCTACACTTCGGCGCATTCTTTGGTACCCACTACGACAAGGAGACAACGCAATGCAATCCGAAAAAAATGCCGCACAAGCTGCCGCAAACAGCCTCCAAGGCAAAACTCTCTTCATCACCGGTGCCTCGCGCGGCATTGGCCTGGAGATTGCAAAGCGCGCTGCGGCCGACGGCGCCCACATCGTCATCGTGGCCAAAACCACCGAGACCAACCCCAAACTGCCCGGCACCATCTACAGCGCAGCCGCTGAAATCGAGGCCGCAGGCGGGCGCGCCCTGCCGCTGGCCGTGGATATCCGCGATGAGGCTGCCGTGCTGGCCGCCGTGGCCAAGGCGGTCGAGGCCTTTGGCGGCATCGACATCCTGGTGAACAACGCCAGTGCCATCAGCCTGACCGGCACCGAAGCCACGCCCATGAAGCGCTTCGACCTGATGCACGGCGTCAACGCCCGCGGCACCTACCTGTGCACCATGGCCTGCCTGCCGGAGCTGAAAAAATCGGCCGCTGCCGGACGCAATCCACAAGTGCTGACCATGTCGCCCCCGCTCACCATGCAGACGCACTGGTTCCAGCCCCACACGGCCTACACCATGGCCAAGTACGGCATGAGCATGTGCACGCTGGGCCACGCGGGCGAGTTCAAACGCTTTGGCATTGCCGTCAACAGCCTGTGGCCGCGCACCGCCATTGCCACGGCGGCCATGCAGATGATTCCCGGCGTGGACATTGCGCTGTGCCGCAAGCCCGAGATCATGGCCGACGCCGCCTGGCACATCCTGACCAATACCTCCGGCGCCACGGGCAACTTCTACATCGATGATGCGGTGCTGCAAGCGCATGGCGTGACCGACTTCGACCGCTACGCCGTCACGCCGGGCAACACCCGTTTTCTGCCCGATCTGTTTGTGGATTGACGGCGCGGCCCATCACACCGCCACAAACCGCGCCACCAGATACATCACCACGGGCAGCGTGACCAGAGCCATGGCGGTTGATACCGCGATACTCGCGGTCACCTCGGCCTCGGCCACGTCGTAGCGCAGGGCAAACAAGAAAACGTTGGCGCCGATGGGCAGCGAAGCCGTGACGACCAGCACCGCCAGCGCCGGGCCCCCAAAGCCCAGCAGCAGGCCCAGCGCGGCCAGCACCAGCGGGAACACCAGCGTTTTGACCAGTGCCACGCGCAGCGCAGGCCACAGGCCCGAACCGATTTTGGAGAACGCCAGCGTGACGCCCACCAGCAACAGCGCCAGAGGCCCCAGCGCCTGGCCCAGCAGTTGCAGGGGTTTGTCGACCACGTCGGGCACGACCAGCCCGGTTTGTGCAAACAGCAGCCCGGTGATGATGGGCAGCGGCACCGGGTGCAGGATGCCGTTCTTGACCGCCTGCAGCACCGTGCGCAGCATGTGCGGCGGGGGCTGGCCCGGCGTGTGGGCGCGCTCGCGTGCAGCGGCCAGCTCAAACACCACGGTGGCGCCGGTCAGCAGCACCAGGGCATGCACCGAGATCAGGGTGAACAGCGTGACCAGGCCCGCCTCGCCAAAGGCCAGGCCGATGAGCGGCACGCCGATCATGATCGTGTTGCCAAAGGTATAGGCCAACCCCCGCGCTGCGGCCAGCGGGGTAAAGCCTTGCACGGCGAGCGCTGCACCAAACACCAGGGCGGCGGCAGCGAAATAAATGCCCACCGGCCCGAAATCGAGCGTTTCAATGTGCACCGTGCTCATGGTGCGGAACAAAAGCGCGGGCGTCAGCACCATGAAAACCAGGTTGGACAGGTCTTTCACCGCTGCAGCCCGAATCCACGCGGCGCGCGCGGCCACAAAACCCAGTGCAATGAACAGAACGACCGGAACCAGGGAGGCGAAGACTGGAGAGTTCAAGATACGCAGGCCGACAGACGGCAAAGAAATAGGCCAGGATATGCGGCGCATCCGCGCCAAAAATACTATGTTTTTGATAGCTTTCAGCGCTTATATTTAAAGCGCTGGAGGCCATTTTCTCTTAAAACCTAAACCAGCGCTCCGGCCGTGGCGCAGGCCAGCACCACGGCCCAGGGCGGCACGCGCCAGAACACCAGGGCCACAAAGGCCAGCAGTGCCAGCCCGAAATCCGCCGCGCCCAGGATGGCGCTGGTCCACACAGGGTTGTACAGCGCCGCCAGCAGCAGCCCCACCACGGCCGCATTCACCCCCGCCAGCGCCGCCTGCGCGTGGGCACTGCGGCGCAGCGGCTCCCAAAACGGCAGCGCCCCCGCCACCAGCAGGAACGAGGGTACGAAGATGGCCACCAGACACACCAGCGCTCCCAGCCCGCCCCCCGGCCATGGCGCCATGGCTGCGCCCAGAAAAGCCGCAAACGTGAACAGCGGCCCCGGCACCGCCTGCGCAGCGCCGTAGCCCGCCAGAAAGGTATCGGCGGTCACCCAGCCCGGCGGTACCACCACGGCCTGCAGCAAAGGCAGCATCACATGGCCGCCACCGAACACCAGCGCACCGACGCGGTAAAACGCATCGAACAGGGCCAGGCCCCTGCCGGGCCACCACTGCGCGGCCAGCGGCAGCAGCACCAGCAGCGCGGCAAACACGATCAGCAGCGCAGCCCCCATGCGCTGGCCCAGCCGGACGGGCAGCGCCTCGTGCGCGCCCTGCACCGCAGACGCCAGGGTGGCTTTTCTGCCCCACAGCCACCAGCCCACGGCACCGGCCAGCAGCATCACGCCCACCTGCGCCCACACACCGGGCCACAGCAGCATGGCACAGGCCGCCAGCACCATCAGCGTGACCCGCGCCCGCCCCACGCACAGGGTGCGCGCCATGCCCCACACCGCCTGCGCCACCACAGCCACGGCCACCACTTTCAGGCCATGCAGCGCGCCCGCATTCAGCACCGTGGTGCCGCTGGCCAGCCCCAGGCCCAGCAGGGCCAGCAGCAGCGCCGAGGGCAGCGTGAACCCCAGCCACGCCGCCAACGCACCGGGCAGCCCTGCGCGCAGCAGGCCCAGCGCCATGCCCACCTGGCTGCTGGCCGGGCCGGGCAGAAACTGGCACAGGGCCACCAGGTCGGCATAGCTGCGCTCGGTCAACCATTGGCGGCGCAGCACAAACTCGGTACGGAAGTAGCCCAGATGCGCCACCGGGCCACCAAACGAAGTCAGCCCCAGACGCAGGAATATCCAGAACACCTGCAAGGAGCCCTGGTACTTTGTTTCTTGGGGTGCATGTGCCATTGCAGATGTACCCGTTCAACGCACCTTCAAGGCGCCTGCCATTGCACCGGTACCGTTTTGATGTCGCTGTTGGTCCAGGCGGTCACGGTGGCGGTGATGCGGGTGCCTTGGCCACTGCTGGTTTTGCTGACCGAACGAACATGCAGTCGGTAGTCGGGCGTCACCTGCTGCTGCGCCAGCAGCCGGGCGTGGGCCGCAGCCTCGCCGCTGCGCAGCACGGCCACCACCACACCCAGGCCCACCACCAGCACCACACCCACCAACGCCGGGGGCGTCATGCTCCAGGGTTTGAGGTTACGGGCAGCACGGGCGGCGCGTACGGGCTCGCGGCCCAGTTGCCATGCCAGCCAGCCCAGCAGGCCCACCACCAGCACCGCCAGCCCGACCGCGACCGGTTCAGGCCCCATGCCCAGGCGCAGTTGGGCAAAAGTCAGGCTGAAGGGCTGCATGAAGGGCAGGACAAACACCGTGGCAAGCAGGGTTGCCAGCAACCACACCGCAAACCAGCGCGCCACCAACGCGGCCTGCAGGCTGCCGCGCAGCATGAAGATGCCGGCCACGACCGCAAAGAGATTGAAACCCGAGGCGTAGGCCAGGCCCTGGGCCAGGCTGTACGCCAGGGCTGCCAGGTCGATCAGCCCTGCCGCCAGCAATACGGCGCCGGCGTTGCGAAGGATGGGGAGGTATCTTGTGTCCATACGGTGCGGGCCGCTGCTGCAAGGGTATGTGCGTACCCCGCGGCAAAACAGGCCAATGTTGTGAAACTGGGCTTTCAGGAGGCGAACGTTACCACCGCCCGCCCCCCACTGGCAGGCCCGCAGGGTTCAAATCTCGCGCGGACCGCTCCACACCCCGCTGCGCAGGCCTTCGGGGCTTTTGAGCGCCCACACCTGGGCGCTGGCGCTCCAGGCTTCTTCCTGCACGTTCAGCCCGGCAAACACGCCGTAGCCCTGGCCCGCGCAAATATCCTCGCCCGCGCACAAGCTCTCGCCGGCCTTGATGGCGCCCTGCGCGTGGATGCACTCACCCGCCTTGATGCCCCAACCCGCTTCCAGGTGCGATGCGCCCGTCAGGGCCCCGCCCACCAGCATGCCCTGCCCTGCCCGCACGCTGTCTCCTGCCGTCAGGTGGCCGCCTACGCGCAGGCCTTTGTCGCAGGCCAGCGGGCCCTGCGCAATCAAATCCTGCCCCACAAAGGCCCCGCCTCGGAGCGTGAGCTTGCCGTTGCAAACCACATCCCACGCGGCCCGCAGGTCACCGCCGCAGTGGATATCGCCCTCCACCTGCACGCCCCAATCGGCGCGCACGTCGCCTCCGGCCTGCAGCGCGCCGCCGCTGACGATGCTGCCTGCCACGCGAATATCCTCGCCCGCCACCACATGGCCGCCCGCACGCAGCCCGCCCCCCGCGCGAATAGAACGCCCCGCCTGGATGACAGTGTCCACATCAATGCCGCCGCGCACCTCGATCGTGCCGGCAAACACGATCGCCTCGGCCTCCAGCACATCCACCGTCAGCACTGCATTGGTCGGGCCAAACTGCGTGAGCAGCCAGCAGGCATCGTCCACACGCCCGGCATTGACCAGCGTGTCCAGCGCATCCTGGTAACCGGTGCCGTCTTCCACATGGCGGCTGAACCAGCGAAAACCATCGGCGCATGGGCTTTTGGCTCGCAGAAACTTTTTGGTGAATTCCATCGCCATCACCCCCGGCCTCGCGCGTTCATCCGTGGGCAGGCAGGTGCGGTAATGCGGGGCCAAGGCCCATCGGCATAGTCTGGTGGCATGGCACATCTCCTGAAAAAGAGCGGCCCAGCGCGCCCGAATCAGGGCAAAGCAGCCGGCCGCCATCGCGCGGGGCTGGTGCCCGGCGATGGAGGTTCTGCGCAGATGAAAGAGAAGGAAGGTTATCGCCGGGCGGAGGAATGTGCGACCGGCTTGTAGGGCCAGATCTCACGCACCACGGCGTGCCCGTCCACAGCCACGCAGCCGCGCTGCGGACCGGTGTGAATGGACGGTGTTTGGGAAGGCATGGGGGCGAATGGTAGCAGCGAAGCCATTTGAAGTGGCGTCGCCGGGTTAATGGGGCGAACGCGGCTGGCGCTCCTCAGGGCTTCATGCAGGGTTCACCCAGCCCGGCCATCCCCGCCATTTTCTGCAGGCGCGAGCGGTTCTCCATGCAAGCCTTGTACTGGGCCTCGGCGGCCTTTTGCTGTGCCAGATGGAGGGTCTTGGCGCGTTCGGCCTGCAACTGGGCCACGCGCTCGCGAATTTGCGGCATCGCGGCCAGGGCGGCTTTTTCGCCCTCGACGATGGCCGTGGCGCGCTGGCTGAAATCTGCCGAACCCATATCGAGCACCTTGGGGCGGACGATGACGTCGGCCCGCGCCAGTTCGGCCTGGCCCAGCTTTTGGCCCATGATGGCGATCGACTGGCTGAGCGTGCCCAGCATGTCGCCCGGCGACTTGCCCCGGGCCTTGTTGGAAATATCCACCGCAATCACCACATCGGCGCCCAGCTGGCGCGCTGCATCCACCGGCACCGGGCTGACGATGCCGCCATCCACAAAATGGTATTTGCCAATGACCACGGGCTGAAACACCCCCGGAACGCTGCTGGACGCCCGCACCGCCTGGCCTGTGTTGCCCCGCGCAAACACCGTGCGCTCGCCATCTTCAAGCCGCGTAGCCACCGCCACAAAGGGCCGGGCCAGTTGCTCCAGCGGCTTGCGGCGCACCTGTTCGTTCACATAGTCCTCCAGCTTCTGGCCTTGCACCAGGCCGTCGGACGACAGTTGCAGGTCGCGGATCTTGCTCTCGTCCAGCGCCACGGCCTTTTCCTGCAGTTCAAAGGCATTCATGCCGCTGGCATACAGCGCTCCTACCACGCTGCCCGCACTGGTACCCGCTACCACCGCTGGCGTGAACCCATTGGCTTCCAACATCTTGATCACGCCTATATGCGCAAACCCTTTGGCCGCGCCGCCGCCCAGGGCTATGCCGATCTTGATGGGGGGCGTGGGGGCAGTGGTAGCCGTGGGCTCGGGAACAGCCGATGGCGCGCTTGGTGGGGTGCTGCCACAGGCCGCCAGGGTGGCAAAAAGAAGGCACACCAAGGAGCGCGGGAAGCTGCCAGGGCGCATGCCGGGGGAAGGAATTGTCATGGGGGGCTCAGTGTAGTGTTTCACTCTCGACAGCCTCCTAGTGTCCTGAATTGGAAGTTCGCTTCATAAAGATGCCGAGAATCGCCGCCATGCGGCGTTGCAAATCCTCGCGATAGCTACGGCTATCGCTGCGGTTTGCGCCTTGCCTGACGACGATTTCGACATCTTTGTTTCCTCAACGAACTTCCAACTCAGGACACTAGGCGCAGGGGCGCAGACATATCGGGTGACGTCAAGCCATTGCAACAATGCAGATAGCCCCTTGGCTGCTGGCCCAGAGGGAGCACCACTGAGAGTGAAACACTGCACAAAAAGTTGAGCGGCCGGTAGCGCCCTATAGGTGGTGTAGGCGCCCAGCGCAAGGTTTGCCGCTGCGGCGATCGTGCGGGGAGCACCCAGCACGTATTTTTAAAACCAGGAAGAATATTAAAATATATCAAAATATTAAATAGGCTATAATCTACCGTGTTGCAGTCACCGCTCTTGACGCGTGCAGTCGCCGCAACGCCTGCCAAGAGGTGCAAGCCTCCCCCTGCAGGTTGCCTTTTGCGACCTATGTCGCCCAGTGGGTCTATAGAGCTGCAGCCCACCGAGTCCCTTGATGCTCACGCAGGCCGGTTTTCCACGCCTGCGACCCTGAATGCACCCGATTTCAAAGACCGCCATTTCCATGGGCAAGTACGTCGTTTCGCCCACGACACACCCGACCGACTGCGGGCGCTTTCGCGCCTCCTTCTCGATCCATCGTTCCCAGGGCAACGGCAGCTACTGCCGCGTGTTCCGTTTTGACAAAGCCTTTGCCTCGCGCGAAGCCGCCCGTCTCTTTGCAGTCACCCAGGGCTGGCTGCAAACGAGCATGCAGCACCCGCCTGCGTGCTGATGGATGATCTGGCCACGCCAGATCCGATCCACCCCGCCCCGTTGCTGCGGACTCCCGATCCGCACGCCCGTACCCCAACGGTGCGCCATTCGTTGCGCGCCATATTTCAGAAAGGCTCCTCCATGAGCAGCAAAATCTACGTGGGCAACCTGCCCTATTCCGTGACCGATTCCAGCCTGGAAAGCAACTTTGCCGAGTTTGGCGGCGTTGCCTCGGCCAAGGTCATGATGGACCGCGAAACCGGCCGCTCCAAAGGCTTCGGCTTTGTCGAAATGGCCTCCGCCGAAGTCGCCCAGGCCGCCATCAGCGCCTTGAACGGCATGTCCGTCGATGGCCGCTCGATCGTCGTGAACCTGGCTCGCCCCCGCGAAGCAAGTCACAGCGCCGGGGCCTACAGCGCGGCTGGCTACGGTGCCGGAAAACGCTCGGACGTGGGCTACGGCACGGGTGGCTACGGCGGCGGCCGTTACTGAACCCCGTAAACCCCTGTGAAAAACCGGCTCCTCAGAGCCGGTTTTTTTTATGCGCGCCCGGCACGGCGCACTCACTCGGAGAGGAAGGCCCTAGACTGGTCCCGCAAGAGGAACCGTTCAATGTGCAAAAGCGTTGCACCAATCACTCGCATGACTTCCTTGTCGCTTCTGATTCCACCCGCATGGCGGCTGCGCGAGGCTCGGGCAACGTGGATTGCGGTGGGGTGACCGTAATGAGTCGATCGCCCTCAATACGGTATTCAT
This sequence comes from Simplicispira piscis, assembly GCF_054783455.1. NCBI lineage: Bacteria > Pseudomonadati > Pseudomonadota > Betaproteobacteria > Burkholderiales > Comamonadaceae > Simplicispira > Simplicispira piscis. The sequence continues at coordinate 81,180 of NZ_BAAGQN010000016.1, read as the reverse complement.
ACTCGCGTGTTGCACCGATCAGGTCGGTTTTAAAGGTACTGCCAGTCATGGTTGTCACATAGAAATTCGGCCGGTCAATTCGATACTGGTAAGAGGTTCTCGCCATTCCCGTGGACGTCATGCATGTCGATTCGATGTGCTCTTTCTTAAACTGGAGAATGCACCGCCCGGACGTGTCCTCGGCCTTTGAGCCGTCCTGCGCGTACAGAACGATCTTTTCCGCACGCCAACACCCCACAAGCGAAGGGTCTGGTGCAGCCGCATGGCTCCATGGTGCGGCCAAGGCCAGGGAAAAGAAAAAATAGCGCGCGAAATACTTCATGTGAAATTTAACGTTTAACTTCAGCAGAACGCCGTAGACGGTCGGATGCAGCTGCTTGTTAACCATTACAGTCCACGACCGCGGGTCGCGGCGTCAAATCCAATTGCTTGCTTGCCCAAGACAACGTCTTTCTGGTGATTTAGGAGAATGGCGATTGCATCCAGATTTCCTTTGCTATCCGCCTTACCTAAATGTTCGACCAAGTCGGCCGTACGTTTTGCGAATTCGGTTTCCGCTTGGGACGATTCGAGAGCAGTTTTTTGCGCAATCATTTCGGGCCGCGCAGACAGCATGTCGATTGCTGCTTTATTCAGTTCACTCTGCCAACCGATGATTTGAGTTTTGATCTCACTCAGTGCTCGCCCAGCATCTTGAGATTGTTTGCGTGCATCCCACCAAAAGATGATCGCAAGCACCAAACTGGCGACTGAGAGAACGATGCCAGTAGCAGTTGAATATTGTTCCATAATGATTACTCAGCGTTTACCTGCCGCCCCACGACGCCTCAGCAATGCAAACGATGTCGATCGCGGCAGATAAATCATGTTGAATTGAACCGCCACCACGGGCTGCGGTTGTGTGGGTTTTCTATAGCGGATGGATTCCTCCTCCCCCTTCATTTCAGCCATTATGGCGCCGAGCACGTCCTGTTTTTGTGCCGTGCTGGCCTGTTGGGCAATGCGTTGGGATGGGCCGTTGTACGATGCCAGCGGAACATGGCCCACCTGCCCGGTCACGCCACTTCAGCCCCATCGGGCGGCCGCAGCATCAAAACGCCACCCTCACCCCCCACCGTCACATTGCGCCCCATCAACGGCGCGGCGTTCTTGATGAACGAGGTGTGCGCGTAGGCCAGCCGGTCCGTCAGGTTGTTGCCCTTCAGGTACACCTGCCAGGGCGTGCCGTTGGTTTGGCCGCTGTAGCTTACGCCCAGGTTGTTCAGCATGCCGTAGCCGGGCGAGGCGGTTTCAAACGCCGCCACGCGGTTCTGGCGGGCCACTTGCACCCATTCGACCTAGCCTTCCCAGGCTTGCCAATGGACGTCCAGTCGCACACCGGCGCGGGTGATTACGGCGGCTGCCGTTACTGAGCCCCGTAACCCCCTGTGAAAAACCGGCTCCTCAGAGCCGGTTTTTTTCGGCCCATGTCAATGCAATGGCCGGGCTTCAATTGCTATTATTACTATAGCTATAAGCGCTTTATGGTAAAGCTCTGGAGGCCAAAATTAATGCTCTTCGCGGAGACATTAGCCATTGCCCCGGCAGGGACGCCACGGCCTATTCAACACCCTGACGGAGCGCAAAGCCACTGCGGCGCTGCGCACCCCCATCAACCCGACCTATCGCAAAATGCCATGAAATTATTTGGCATTGATGCTATATTCTTTCCTGTGAAACACAGGAGTTCGCCATGCAACCCCATATGACCCTGGCCCCGGACAAAGCGATCGTGTTGGGCAAGGCAACCATCCGTGCCGCTCATGAGATGCGTCTTTCCAATGCCGCCCTGGCGCGCGTCATTGGCCTGAGCGAACCCACCATCAGCCGCATTGCAGGCGGCCGCGGCATCGACCCGCAATCCAAGGAAGGCCAACTAGCCCTGCTGGTGGTGCGCCTGTTCCGCTCGCTGGACCCGCTGGTCGGCTCCGACGCACAAAAGCGCCACGACTGGCTGCGCAGCCACAACAAGGCGCTGAACGGCACACCCGCCGCACTCATCGAAACCCCCACAGGCCTGGTCAACGCCCTGGCCTACCTGGACGGCATGCGGGCCGCCGCGTGACGGCCCCCACGGCGTGGCACCTCGGCTGGGTGCACGAGCACACGCAGCCCCTGGCCATGCATGCGTTTCGCATGGTCGAAACACAGCACATCGCCGCCACCATGCGCCTGGTGGACTCCGCCGCCGAGCAGGATGTGCTGGAACACATGCTGGACGCCAGCAAGCCACCCCTGCCCCCAGAGGCCCAAGGCATCCACTACCTGCTGGCCGCGCCTTTCCGCTACCTGCCGCCCACGGGCTCGCGCTTTCGCAGCACGCACATGCCCGGTATTTGGTACGGCGCGGACGACTCCTACTGCGCCTGCGCCGAAATCGCCTACTGGCGTCAGCGCTTCCTGCTGGACAGCGCAGGCCTCATCACGCAACACCTGTCCACCGACCACTCCCTGTACGAAGCCGCCGTGCAAGGCCGCGCCATCGACCTGCAAACACCCCCCTGGTCCCAGGCCGCAGCGCACTGGAAGCACCCCAGCGACTACACCGAAACCCAGAAGCTGGGCGCGCTGGTGCGTGCGGCAGGCAACGTGGCGTGGATCCGCTACGCCTCGGTCCGCGCCCCGGAGCATGCATGTGCCGCCGTATTCGACCCCCGGAGCCTGACCCTGCTGACCCCGGAGGGCCGGTACGAGCAATGGCACTGCCACACGACACGCGACCGGGTCACGCTGTCAAATGGGCGGATGCGGTTTGATTTTTGAGGGCAGGTTGCCGGCTGCTTGGCGCTATCTGGGCAAAGCCGCATTCGTTCCGCGTAAGGACCACAATGGGGACAGGTTCATTTTTCTGCCCGAACCACAATGGGTCGAGCGAAGCGAGCCATGCGACAGCCCCGCAGGCACCTCCTGATTCTGTTTCCAAATCATTCGTGTCTAGGCGCGAAGCCGCAGACAGTGCTGTAGCACGGCAAGGCGAAGCAACAACGACACGGATGATTTAGAAATGGAATGACACCTTTTATTGAAACACGCACACGCCCAAGGACTGGCTTTTGGCCTGGTACATGGCGGCGTCTGCGGCGCGCAGGTAGTCATCCACCGTCGCCAACCTGGATGCGCTGCTGACCAATCCAATACTCGCGCCACTGCGCACGGTGTGTTCGCCGATCACATAAGGCGCTGCGAGGGCGGCGCCAATCTGTTGGGCGCGCTGGGTGGCTTCAGCGGGGTCAATGGACTCCAACAGCACATTGAACTCGTCGCCACTCATGCGGGCGACCAGATCCACCGCCCGCACGCAGGATTCGAGCCGCCGCGCCACCTGCTGCAACAGCAGGTCGCCCACATGGTGCCCGTAGCTGTCATTGACGGTCTTGAACTCATTGAGATCCAGCAGCAGCACGGCGAACATCGTGGCGCCAGCGCGTGCCGGCACGCCATCAACACTCGCCGCCTCGTTCTGGTGCAGCGCCATGAGATGCGCGAGGCGATCGCGGAACAACGGCCGGCCGGGCAAGCTGGTGAGCGCATCGTAGGAACTGCCACGTTCGGCCAGATCGCTGAGCGACCCCGCCATGCGCACCGCAACGCCGTCTTCAAATTCTGCAAGCCCGCGCCAATTGACCCACACCAGCCGCCCAGCCCCGTGGAAGGCGCGGAAATCCACCGAAAAGTTCGGGCTGTTCCCCGCCAGGTGCCTGCGGTAGGCCGCCTGCACGCGAGCGCGATCCTCGGGATCGATGAGCTTCTCCAGAAAGCGCCAGCCACCGTCGTGCACATGATCGCCGCCAGCCAGCCCGACGATCTGGTGAAAGCGCCCGGACACATGCAGGGCGTCCGTGCGCAAGTTCCAATACCAGATACCGTCGTTGGACCCGCGGGTCGCCAGCGAATAGCGGTTTTCGGAGCGCACCAACTCCAGTTCGGTGTTCTTCTGCTGGGTCACGTCGATCATCAGGCCGATCATGCGGTTCGGCCGCCCCGGCTCGACCACTGCGCGGCACAGGTCACGCACCCACACCACCTTGCCGGACTTGGCAATCAGCCGGTAACTCATCTCGTAGGCATAGCTGTGCGTGGCGTTGTATGCGGCATCGTCGATCAGCAGGGCCTGCGCCAGGTCATCGGGATGCACATGCGCCCGCCAGAAGCCCGGGTCAGCCCGCCATTCCTCCACGGAGTAACCGAACAAGCGTTCCACCTGCGGGCTCAGGAAGGTATTGCCCACGCCGATTTCAGCCTCCCACACCACGCCATCAATGGTTTCCAGCAGGCGCAGAAAGCGCTGGCGAACCTCCACCAGCACCTGCTCGGTGACCTCGGTGATCTCGATCAGCACACCCTGGCGGCTGATCACCCGCTCCGCCGCATCCGTCTCCGGGTGGAGCTGCAGACGCACCCAGCGGTAGTCCGCGTCGGCAAAGCGCAAGCGGAACACCGGCATGCCCGAGCGCATGGTGCCGATGTCGTCGGGATGCACGAACTCCAGCAGAGACCTGCCGAGCGCCGCCTCCACCGAATGGCCGGTGAGCTTGTGCCACGCCGGGTTCAGATAGGTGATCTCCCACAGCGCATCTGTTTGCACCACCGCTTCGGGTAACAGTTGCAGCAGCTTTGCGGACGGCGCGGGAGGGGTGGGCATGCAGGGCTGTCGCAAAAGGGGGGGCAGTTACATCCAACGGATAGAAAAATCAACCGCGTTGGATCAAGTATGGCATGGGTTTATGGCGCCTAAGCCTCCTTGGTTTCGGTGGTTTGGGGTGGCGAAAGGATGCCAACCAGCAACCACCTCCCCCGCCTCTGGTTCGTTCACATCACGACGGAATCACCCGTCAGAACGCCACCCTCACCCCTGTCGTCACATTGCGTCCCATCAAAGGTGCGGCAGTCTTGACGAAGGCGGTGTGCGCTTGATCGCAGTCGGGTATCGGCCAATTGCTGTCGTCCAGCGATGTCTGCTATAGGTAGTATTGCGTTTTTCATCTTCACCTCAGCCTGGTCCGTTACACAAGAGTATGGTCATGCAGCGTTGCCTTTCGCAATCCGCAGACCAAAGCCTTTTTCAGAAAAAATCTACTTTGCTCCCAAGTGTCTTCATTGTTGATTCGTCCCATGGTTTTCTCGTGGCCGACCACTCCAGCAAGGTAAACTTAGGTGTCAATTTTAGAATATGGGGGAGTCAATGATTCGAAGCAAATCAATTCATCAAGCAATTAGTGAGCTAGCATATCAGTTCGAGATTAATTCAAATGATTTGTTTAGTATTACAAAGCCCTTTTCTACTTTTGAATATGAAAAAGGCGTATATGGAGCAATTTTTTTGAAGCCCAATAAGCGTTTGGCAAAAATATTTGCTACAGATCGGGAAATCATTGCCCTGATTACAAATTTTCCCGAGCAACAACAAAGAACGATTCATGCTCTAGTGGAGCAGGTGACCGAGTCCAAGGGCCGACTCGAAGGGACACTGGCAATCGTTGTTCACGCGGATCCGGACGGAAATTCTAAGTTAAAGAACTGGGGGCGTGAACAGGGCGTAGCTATACTGCCAATATCTGCACGCGACTCGTTGGCGGGGGTAGAAAATTTTGAGAGAGATCTCCTGCAGGATTTTTTCTCGAACGATCCGTTTGATGTTACTGGCCCAGTTTCGGACGACACAAGATTTTTCGGAAGGCGAACTGAAGCGCTCGATATCGCTCGGCAACTGCGAAATGGGCAAATTCGATCATCCCTGGGAATTCGTAAAATTGGAAAAACTTCAATTCTCAACCGAATTTTGCATGAAGCATTGACTAATCATGATTGCATTTGCGTAATGATTGATTGCTCAAAGGATGATGTTTGGGAACAAGGTGCGCCCGAATTATTAAACTCAATGGCCGAGTCAATCAATGCAGCAAATTCAAAAATTCCAAAATATGCTGAGGTTATGCGTGCGCGAAATCGCAAAACAGAACTATCCGAAGCCAGGAGTAATTTGCTCAGCGCCATTAATTCTGCAGGTTGCACCGTTATAATTTTCTTTGATGAAGTTGACTACATCACACCTGGAAGTCCTACGGCAAAAGATGTATGGTCAAAAAACTTCAATCCTTTCTGGCGAAATTTAAGGGTAGTGACTCAAGAGTGCGCCCGCACTGATAAAAAATTATCTATTTTCGTGTGTGGCGTGTCCAGCAAGTGGTTTAAGGAGGAGTCAATTGATGGAGTGGAAAACGCAGCACTCTCTTTTATTCCAGAAGAATACTTATCTCCTCTTGCCGCTAGCGCCAGCGCAGCTATGATTCGATCAATTTCAAAGGTTGCTGGCCTATCGTTTGAAGAGTCCACGGCCGAGTTGATTGGTGCAGCAAGTGGTAATATGCCCTATTGGACGCGGAAGGCTTGTTCATATATTCATAGAAATGTAGATGTCAGAGAGCGACCATGTATAGTGCCAAAAGAAACCGTAGAAAGACTTGTCAAAGAGTTTGTTGATGTTGAGGGTGCTGCAATTGCTGAAGTAGCGCTAAATCATCTTTTTAAAGTCCATCCAGATGTTTATTTGCCAGCAAAAAGTGTATTTGATGGGAATATACATACAAAAACAGAGCCTCAGATCGCTACTCTTCTGCGGTACGGCGTCCTTGCCGAACGAGTTGGTCGAATTTACTTCGGAAGCTCGATGATTCAAGAAGGCCTCAGACTCTACATACAAAAGCAAATTCCACTTAGCACTATCGAAGGCAACGAGCACCGGATACCAGCAGCTCTTCAATTTACTCTCAATGAATGGGCGGATGAGCTAGCAAGCATCAATGCCAATCGCAATAAACTTGAAAGAAAACTTCGCGCACTTACACTTAATTTTATTAAGTTTTCTTGTCTTCAGGATAGGAGCAAACCAACGCCTTCCGTACGCATACAAAAATGCATTGAGAAGAATCGAATCGAAAAACTGAAACACCTTCCACCGGATGACATAGTAGAAAAACTCTTGTGGTCAGAGTTGACGCGTCTCGTAGAGGTGGAGTGGGATTTATTTGCGCCGATTTTTTTTGATTTAAGACAATTCAAAGAGCATGCTTTAATGGTTAACGATCGGCCAGATACACACGCTAAAGACGTTGATGGGGCTGATTTGGCTTTATATAGACGGTCTCTTCGATGGCTGGAGGAGGCTGTCCAGCGTGCAAGCGCTTGACTTTATGGCAGACATGGACTGCAGCCCAAGTCCTCAGTCCGGAATGTCTACGAGTTGGCAGTGTGTCCGAGCTGGCCGATGACAGCGATGGGTCGATAGCGATCCAATCGGATTGCCGAACCATCCACAAATAATCATCAACGGCAGCACCAGCCAGCAGCGCCCTCCCCCGCCGCTGGCTCGCTCACATCACGACGGCATCACCCGTCAGAATGCCACCCTCACCCCCACCGTCACATTGCGCCCCATCAAAGGCGCGGCGGTCTTGATGAACGAGGTGTGCGCGTAGGCCAGCCGGTCCGTCAGGTTGTTGCCCTTCAGGTACACCTGCCAGGGCGTGCCGTTGGTTTGGCCGCTGTAGCTCACGCCCAGGTTCAGCATGCCGTAGCCGGGCGTGGGCTGCTCGAAGGCGGCCACGCGGCTCTGGCGGGCCACCTGCATCCATTCCACCTGGCCTTGCCAGGCGTTCCAGGTGGCGTCCAGCCGCAGGCCGGCGTGGGCCGGGGGGATGCGGGGGAGCAGGCTGCCGTCTGCCAGGCGGGCGCGCACGGCGTCGCCAAACAGGGTAACGCCTACACGGCGGTTCAGGCGCTGGCGCACCTGGGCTTCGATGCCGGTGAAGGTGGCGTTTTGCTGGGCGTATTGCAGCAGTTGCAGGCCGTCCAGTTCGTCCAGCGTGGCGCCGTGGATGTAGCCGTTGATGCGGTTGCGGAACACACTCACGCCGAAGGTGGTGTCGCCGCTGGTCTTGCGCAGGCTCAGGTCGATGTTGTTCGACGTTTCAGCGCGCAGGCTGGCGTCGCCGCGCTCGTAGGTGGCGGTGGCCATGTGCAGGCCGCGCGCGTACAGCTCTTCGGGCGTGGGGGCGCGGCTGGCGCGGGTGAGGCTGGCGCCCAGCTGGTAACCGGGGCGGAACTTCCACACCGCGCCCAGCGATGCCGAGGTGCCGTTGTGGCTGCGCTCGATGCCGCTGGTTTCAGCCTGGGCCGTCTGGCGGTCGTGGCGCAGGGCGGCCTCGAAGCGCCAGTCGCCCCAGCGGTATTCCTCCAGCGCGAACAGGCCGGCGCGGCGCGTGGTGGTGGGCTGGATGTAGGCCTCTTCGCCTTCGGCGGCAAAGCGGCGTTGCGATGCCTGCACGCCCAGCATGCCGCGCCAGCCCGCCAGGGGTGCGTGCTGCAGTTCCACGCGGGCGCTGTGGGCCTTGTTTTGGAAGGTGGTGACGGGGGTGCCGTCTTCCACCTCGTCATGCTGGTAGTCGGTGATGCCGGCGCGCAGGCGCAGGGCGGTGAAGCCTGCAAAGGGGTTGCGCAGCTCGCCCCGGATGTCCAGGCGCTCGCTGCGCAAGTCCACCACGGGCACGTCGCCGTGCTCGTCTTCATGGCCGTGGTCGTGGCCGTCGTCTTCGCCGTGGCTGCCGCAGTGCAGGTGGTTGCCGTGGGTGTGGCAGCCTTCAAAGCCGTGGTTGTGGCCGGGCAGGCCGTATTTGGCGGACTGGCGGGTGTAGGCGGCACCCAGGTAGCCGCTGCTGCCCACCCACGAGATGCCCACGCTGCCGGTGTCGGTGCGGTTGAAGCTGCCGGGCACCTTGCGGTCCACGTGGCCGTCGTGCAGCCAGTTGGGGCCCACGCGGTAGTCGGCGGCGTCGCGCGCCACGCCTTCCACGTGCACGGCCAGGTTGCCGGTGCCGCCGGTGAGCGAGAACACGCCCGCCTTCTCGCTGGCGCCGCTGTTGGCGCGCAGTTCCAGGCTGCCTTCGTAGCCCTTGGCGGGGACGGCGGTGGGCACCTTGCCGTCGAGCACGTTGACCACACCACCCACGGCGCCGTCGCCATGCACCAGGGCCGAGGGGCCGCGCAGCACCTCGATCTGGGTGG
>NZ_BAAGQN010000016.1:0-71998 GCF_054783455.1 Simplicispira piscis | reverse complement strand
GCGCGGGCCGTCCATGCCCCGGATGATGGGGCGGCTGGCCCCGGCACCAAAGTGGCTGCTGGCGATGCCGGGTTCGCCGGCCAGGGTTTCGCCGAGCGTGGCCTCGCGGCGCAGCACGAGTTCGTCGCCTTCGAGCACGCTGGCGGGCGTGGTCATGTCGCTGGCACCCAGTTGCAGGCCGCTGGCCGACACGGTGACGGGCGGCAGGCTGGGGGCCGCTGGTTCGCTGCGGTCTTGCGCCTGTGCGCTGCTGGCCAGGGCCAGCCAAACTGCCAGGGCGACGGGGCGCAGGGCGGGTGAAAAGGTGTTTTCAGGAAATTGCTTCATGGGAAATGCCATCGCCAGGGCACGGCAAGCGCGGTGCGGCCCGCGCACAAGCGCGCGTACCGGCACCATGGCCTGGCTCAATAATTTGAATGAAAAGTGCCTCTAACGCTTTATGGTCAAGCGCTGGCAGCTATGAAATCAGGAGTTTTGAGGGTCTGCCGCAGCAGATCAGCCCCGCGCCTGCGGGGGCGGGCCCCGGGCGTGGAACAGCGCAACATGGCGCTGGGCCACGCCGGGTGCAGGCAGGGGCGCGGGTGCCACGGCGGAGACCGTGGGCGCCATGGCCGGGGGTGCCGAAGGGGCGGCATCGGCCAGTGCAAGCTGGTCGAGCAGCAGGCAGTCGGCCAGGCTGTGGTTTGCCAGCAAGGGCGGCAGGAAGGCGCTGGTGGCCACCGCCGGGGCCACTGCGGCCCCATGGCCCGCATGCACCTGGGCCAGTGGCTGGGCATGCGCCACCTGGTGCCAGCGGCCCAGCGACGGCACCCACACCAAGGCCAGCAGCAGCCACAGCAGGGCCGCACCGCTGATCAGGCGGCGGTGCAAAGGGCTGTGCGGCTGCTGGGCAGGCATTTACTTCACGGGCACCGCATCGACCATGCGGTAGAACAGGCCATAGGGGTCGTTGTTCAGGAGCACAAAGCGCCCCTCCACCACCACGGGTTCGAGCGAATGGCGCACGGGGGTTTTGGCACGCACCTCCACCATGCTCTCAGGCCCGCCAGGAATGCAGAACGAACAGGTCAGTGGCACGGCCGTCAGTAAAAAATGCGTTTGCGTGGCCTTGGCGTCCAGCGGCAGCATGAAGCCCTGAATGCGCTGCACGGTCTGGTGCAATGCCTTCTGCGCGGTATTGAACTGGGGCAGTACGGCGGTTTTGGTGGTTTTTTTGGCCAGGTCGGTCAGCAGCGGCCAGGGCAGCACATCGCTGCGCTGCGGCAGGGGTGCAATCGGGCTCTCAGGGCTGTGGTAGCCGGGGCCGCTGCCCTGGGGCAGCGCGGCGGCGCCGGGCACGGGCGATGTCAGCACAGGCGCCCCGCCCTGCGCTGGCGCGGATTGCGCCGAGGCAGCCGCAGCAAAGCTCAGCAGGGCCAGCAAAAAGAAGGGGCGTTGCCAGGCCATGGCTCTAGTGCGCGTGTTTCATGCCGCAGTATTTGCCAATGGCCAGGCCCTTGCAGGCGGCCTGCAGCTCTTTCATGCACACCGCCTCGCCCTTGCCTGCCTCCAGGCACTGGGCGGCGGCCTGGTGTGCGGCCGCCATGGCGCGGTGGCGCTGGATGTCGGCCTGGGTTTCCTTGTCGGTGTGGGTTTGTGCCTGTGCGCTGGCGCAGGCCAGCAGCAGACAGGCCGAGGCCAGGGCGGTGTGCAGTTTTTTCATGGTGCGGGGTTCTTTCAGGGAGATTTGAACAAATTCAGGGCTGTGCCAGCAGGTCGGCCACGTCGCTGCGGTAGGCCTGCAACGCGGGCGCCAATGCGGCCAGCATGGCCACGGCCACCGCCAGCAGCGGCACACCGGCCTCGGCAGGCAGCCAGCGCAGGCCGGTCACGGGCAGCAAGCCCTGCGCCTGCAGCACGCGGCCCAGCAGTTCGGCCAGGCCATGGCCCAGCAGCAGGCCCAGGCTGCTCGCCAGCAGCGCCAGCCACAGCGCCTCGCACAGCAGCAGCCCCGCCACGCGGCCCGGGGGCGCACCCAGCATGCGCAGCATGGCAATGTCGGCGCGGCGCTCACGCACGGCGTTCCACAGCGCAATGAACACACTGAGTGCGGCCACGGCCAGCAGCGCGCCGCCCATGGCCCGCAGCACGTCGGCGCCCACACCCAGCAGGCGCAGCAGGCGGGTGACCTCGATGGCGGGCGCAGCCGCTTGCAGGGCGGTGCCCGCGTTGATGTAGCGCGGCAGCGTGACGGCGGCCAGGGGTGTGCGGTAGCGCACCAGGGCCACGGTCACTTCGCGCTCTTGTTGCAGGGCTTTCAGGTCGTCCTTGTCGGCGGCAGTGGCGCTTTCGTGCACCTGCCACACCGACTCGGTAGCGGTGAGGATGAGCCGGTCGAGCACGCAGCCGCAAGGCGCCAGCACGCCCGACACGCGGTAGGGCTGGTCGCCATGCGCGTGCCCACCCGCTCCCAGGCCATGGCTGCCCACAAACTGAGCGCCCACCAACGGTGTGCCGCCCTGCCCCGCACGGGCCATGTGGCGCGCCACCGTGGCGCCCAACACGGCTTCCATCGGGGCCTGCCAGGGCTGCCCCTGGTCCAGCGTGGCGCCATAGTGCGCCAGGTAATCGGGCGTGGTGCCCACGATGCGGTAGCCCGCATGGCTGTCGCCCAGGCTCAACGGGATCACCTGCGCCACCAGCGGGTGCTGCTGCAGGGCCTGTACTTCCTGCAGGGGGATGTTGCCGGTGGGGGTGTCGATGTGGAACACGCCCGCCAGGATGAGCTGCAGCGGGCTGCCCTTGGCGCCCACCACCAGGTCGATGCCGTCCAGGTCACGCTCAAATGCCTGGTCAAGCTGCGCCGCTGCCAGCACCACCAGGGTGATGGTGGCCAGCCCCAGGCTGAGCAGCAGCAGGTTGAGCGCGGCGGCCAGCGGGCGCGACCACAGGTAGCGCCACGACAGACGGGCCATATATGCTATTTTTTTCATAGCTATTCGCGCTTGTCTGTATTGCCCTGGAGGCTTATTTCATTCAAATCCAGCACCACGGCACCCGCCAGGGCTTGCACCACGCGCTGGTCGTGCGTGGCGATCACCAGGGTGGCGTCGCAGGCGGCGGCGCTGCTTTGCAGCAGGGCCAGTGCACAGGCGGCGGCTTCGTCGTCCAGGCTGGCGGTGGGCTCGTCGGCCAGCAGCACCTCGGGCGCCAGCAGCACGGCCCGCGCCAGTGCCACGCGCTGCGCCTGCCCGCCCGAGAGCTGGTGCGGCCTGCGGGCGGCAAGGTCGGCCACGCCCAGGTGCTCCAGTGCACGGGCAATGGCGGCATCGTCACGCGGCCTGCCTGCGGCAAAGTAGGCCAGCGCCAGGTTGTCGGCCACGGTGAGCGCGCTGCTCAGGTGCAGTTTTTGCGGCAAGAACCCAATGCTGCGGGCGCGCCAGGCGTCGATTTCGGCACCGCGCTGCGTGCCAATCTGCAGGCCCGCCACAAACAGGTCGCCCGTGGCCGTGCCGCGCAGCCCGGCCACCAGCGACAACCAGGTGGATTTGCCGCTGCCCGAGCGCCCGCGCACCAGCAGCGTGCCGCCCTGGCGCACATCCACATCCGGAAAGCGCCGCAGGGCCGCGCCCGGATAGGCGTGGGCCAGGCCCCGGGTGCGGATCATGCAGCGCCCTCAGGGTGGGCGCAGCCCGCGCACAGGCCGTGCACGGCAATATCGACGGCCAGGTTCTCGTGCCCGGCCTGGGCCAGCGTGCGCAGCAAGGGGCGCAGGGCCGCCTGCATGCGGGCCGAGCCCTGGGACAGCCGAAACTGCCGGTGGCAGCCGCCACATTCAAAGCGCGGGGCGGCACCGTCGTGGCCCGGCGCGGCCAACGCGAAGCGGGTGACCCGGGCGCCGTCGATCTGGCGCTGCAGCAGGCCGGCTGCGGCAAAGCGGTCGAGCAGGCGGTACACCGTGACCCGGTTGACCTGCACACCGGCCGCGTCCAGGGCCACAGCCACCTCGGGCACGCTCAGCGTGGCCTGGGGCTGCGCCTGGTACAGCGCGCCCAAAGCGCGGGTAGCGCGGGTGGCGCGCATACCGGGCGGCAAAGGCCAGGAGGGGGATGCGGTGAATGGAATGGATGGGGTGGACATGCAGGGGCTGGCGGGACAATAACGCAATCGGGTTGCATTATGCCCTGCCCCTGCAATGGTCCGCAGCTACTTGAGGAAACGCGCAAAGGTCTGGCGGAACTTGACCACTTTGGGGCCCACCACATAAGCGCAATAACCCTGTGACGGGTTGTGGGCGTAATAGTCCTGGTGGTAGTCCTCGGCTGGCCAGTAGTTCTGCAAGGGTTGCACCTCGGTGGTGATGGGTGCGCCAAACAGCTTGTCTTGCGACATTTCGCGCACCATATCTTCAGCCGCCTGGCGGTGCGCGGGGTCTTCGTAATAGATGCCGCTGCGGTACTGGGTGCCTACGTCGTTGCCCTGGCGGTTGAGTGTGGTGGGGTCGTGCGTGGCGAAGAAGATTTCCAGAATCTCGCGCACCGAGATGATGGTGGGGTCAAACCGCAGCCTCACCACCTCGGCATGGCCGGTGCTGCCGGTGCACACTTGCTCGTACCGGGGGCGCTCCGTATGGCCGTTGCAGTAGCCGCTTTCCACATCGGTGATGCCGCGCACGCTGTCAAACACGGCTTCGGTGCACCAAAAACACCCGCCGCCCAGCGTGATGACGGACTCTTGCGCCGCAGAAGCGGAGCCGGGTTGACTGCTTGCAATATCCATAACGTCAGTTTCCTTGCGGTGCGGTGGATTTCACGGGGCGGGCTGCCAGTCGCTTACCCACACCAGCGCAGGGTTGTCAGCATATTCGACCAGCATCGATCGCACACGCTCTTGCCACAACTGGGCAAAACGCTCCAGCTCTGCGCTGTTGGCCTGATCGGCAAAGGCCTTGGTCATCAGCGGCCGCATCTCGCCAGGCCAGGGCACGACCGCGTTATCGAAGTGCACCGTGACGGCCTTGCCCGTATCGCGGCGGCGCATGCCCAAAACGCCGTCCACGTCGGCGCCAAAGACCAGCAGGTTCTTGCGTGCGAAAAGGGCCAGCTGGCCTGCGCCCGGGAACCCTGTTTCCCCGGCGGCCCCTGTCACCAACTGCACCACTGAAGAGATGACGCCCGTCACGCCACTGCCCGGCGCATCGCGCATGAAAACTTCCACATCACCCCGCACGGGCATCTCGGTGCCATAGAGCGCACGCAGGCCATGCAGGGCCATGAGGTAGGCGCCCGCCACGGTGGGGCACGAGTGGCCCGACAGGCGCACCACATCGGTATAGCGGTATTCAATGACGCCGTGGCGCGCCGCGCCCAAAAACTGGGCCAGCGGGTCGCGCAGCTTGATCGTGGGCGCCTCGGAATAGAACGCTGGAAATCCCAGGTCTTGCGGTTCGGTCATGGCGTCTTTCTTGCGTGAGGGTGCTGCACATGGCGTGCTGATCGACCATCCTAAACATTTCTGCGCGCCTTCCCGCAATGGGGCCATTGCACACATGCTCTGCGGTTGACCCTTGTGGGTGGTTTTGCTATATTACTAACCAGTCAGTCAGTAAATAATTGCGTGCCCACATCTGTTCCGCCCTCCCCTCCTGCACCCAAGCGCGAGCGCCGCAAGGAAGCCCGCCCCGGTGAGTTGCTGGAGGCTGCCCTGGACCTTTTTGTGGAAAAGGGCTACGCCGCCACCAAGGTGGACGAGGTGGCCGCACGCGCCGGAGTGTCCAAGGGCACGCTGTTTCTCTACTTTCCCAGCAAAGAAGAGCTTTTCAAGGCCGTGGTGCGCGAAAGCATCGTGGGCCGGTTTGACGAATGGGGGCAGGAACTGGCGCAGTTCCAGGGCAGCACCGCCGACATGCTGCACCTGAGCTACGCCACGTGGTGGGAAAGCATTGGCTCCACCCGCGCCTCGGGCATCACCAAGCTCATGCTCAGCGAGGCCGGCAATTTCCCCGAACTCACCTTGTTTTACCAGCGCGAAGTCATCGAGCCCGGCCAGCAACTGATACGCAGCGTGCTGCAACGCGGCATCACGCGCGGTGAGTTCCGGGCCGTCAACCTGGACTATGCCGTGTATGCCGTGTTGGCCCCCATGATTTTTTTGATGCTCTGGAAGCATTCCATCGGAGCCTGCGTGCCCGATTCCATGGCTTTCAGTCCGCAGGACTACATCCACTGCCAGGTTGATAACCTGCTGCACGGCCTGCTGGCCCGCCCGGACCCTGCCCCTCCCCCTCCCTCTGCCTGACTTTTCCACCATGAAACGCTGGATTCCCTGGATGGCCACCGCCATCGTTATCGCGCTGGTCGCCGGCGGCGCCTGGCGTGCCATCTCGGCGCGCCAGGCGCAGCAAAAGGCACTGGTCGCCTCCACGGCGGCCACCCGCCAGGTGGTGATGGATATTGCTTCCGAGGAAGTGAGTCCCGTGCGCAAGCAGAACCTGTCGCTCGACATTCCGGTCTCGGGCAGCTTGCGTGCGGTGCAGACAGCCACCATCAAGGCCCGAGTAGCCGGTGAACTGCAGGGTTTGAGCCTGCGCGAGGGCGACGCCGTGCGCGCAGGCCAGGAAGTGGCGCGCACCGACCCCACCGAATCGAATGCCCGGCTGCGCCAGGCACAGCAGCAGGCCGATGCGGCCAAGGCCCAGGTGGATATCAGCCAGCGGCAGTTTGCCAACAACCGTGCCCTGGTGGACCAGGGCTTTATCTCGCGCACCGCGCTCGATACCTCGCAAGCCAGTCTGCAGGCGGCCCAGGCTTCGTACCAGGCGGCCCAAGCCGCCGCCGACGTGGCCCGCAAGGCCATGGCCGACACGGTGTTGCGCAGCCCCCTCAGCGGCCATGTCGCCCAGCGCCTTGCCCAAAATGGCGAGCGCGTGGCCGTGGAGGCCCGCATTCTGGAAGTGGTCGACCTCTCGCGCCTGGAACTCGAAGCCCTGCTGGGCCCGGCCGACTCGGTCGCCGTGCGCCTGGGGCAAAAGGCCACTTTGCGGGTCGAAGGCATCAGTGAGCCGCTGGAAGCCACGGTGGTGCGCATCAACCCCAGCGCCCAGGCAGGCAGCCGCGCAGTGCCGGTGTATCTGTCCATCGACAACACTCAGGCCCTGCCCGCGCTGCGCCAGGGCTTGTTCGTGCAAGGCACTTTGGCCGTGGGCCATGCCGAACGGCTGACTGTGCCGCTCGATGCGGTGCGCACCGACAAACCCATTCCCTACGTGCAGGTGGCCGACAACGGCCGCGTGGCGCACCGTGCCGTGCAAACCGGCCAGCGCGTGCAACAAGAAGACCTGACCGTGGTGGCCATCGAAGGTGTGTCCGAGGGCACGCTGGTGCTGGCCGGACGCGTGGGCGCCCTGCCCGAAGGCACGGTACTGCGCTTGCCGGGCAGCCAGGCTGCACCTGCAGCCAGTGCGCCCGCCGCCAAACCCTGACCGCCAGGACGACACAGCATGTGGTTTACCAAGGTCAGTCTGAAGAATCCGGTGTTTGCCACCATGGTCATGCTGGCCTTTGTGGTGCTGGGCGTTTTTTCGTACCAGCGCCTAAAGGTGGACCAGTTCCCCGAGATCGACTTTCCGGTGGTGGTGGTCACGGCCGACTACCCCGGCGCCTCGCCCGAGATCGTGGAGAGCGAGGTCACCAAGAAGATCGAGGAAGGCGTCAACTCCATCGCGGGCATCAATGCCCTGACCTCGCGCAGCTATGAAGGCTCGGCGGTGGTCATCATCGAGTTCCAGTTGCACATCGACGGCCGCAAGGCCGCCGAGGACGTGCGCGAAAAGGTCGCCACCATCCGCACGCTGCTGCGCACCGAGGTCAAAGAGCCGCGTGTGCTGCGTTTTGACCCTGCCAGCCGCCCGGTGTGGTCGCTGGCTGTGCTGCCCGACGGCGACGAGGCCACGCGCCAGAGCGCCGTAGAGCTGACCACCTGGGCCGACCAGACGCTGAAAAAACGCCTCGAAAACGTGCGCGGCGTGGGCGCCGTGACACTGGTGGGCGCCACACGGCGCGAGATCAACATTTACCTCGATCCGCAGGCGCTCGAAGCCTTTAGCATCACGCCCGAACAGGTGGCGCAGGCCGTGCGCAACGAAAACCAGGACCTGCCGCTGGGCGCCGTGCGCTCGCTGGACCAGGACCGCGTGGTCCAGATCGACGCGCGCATGGAGCGGCCCGAGGACTTCGGCCGCATCATCGTGGCGCGCAAGAACGGTGCGCCGGTGCGCGTGGAACAACTCGCCCGCGTGCAGGACGGCCCGCAGGAGGTGGAGAGCCTGGCGCTCTACAACGGCCAGCGC
Source organism: Simplicispira piscis (assembly GCF_054783455.1). Taxonomy (NCBI): domain Bacteria; kingdom Pseudomonadati; phylum Pseudomonadota; class Betaproteobacteria; order Burkholderiales; family Comamonadaceae; genus Simplicispira; species Simplicispira piscis. Next base: position 63,672 of record NZ_BAAGQN010000016.1, on the reverse strand, counting down.
ACGCTGCTGATGTCGGTGCAGAAGGCCCAGGGCGAGAACACCATCGAGGTGGTCGATGGCCTCAACGACGCCGTGCAGGCGCTGCGCAAGGAGCTGCCCCCGGGCGTGCGCCTGGAGACCATCGGCGACAGCTCGCGCCCCATCCGCGTGGCCGTGGACAACGTGCGCCAGACGCTGATCGAGGGCGCTTTGCTCACCGTGCTCATCGTCTTTTTGTTCCTGAACTCGTGGCGCTCCACGGTCATCACCGGGCTGACGCTGCCGATTGCGCTGATCGGCACCTTTCTGTTCATGAACATGTTCGGCTTCACCATCAACATGATCACGCTGATGGCGCTGAGCCTGTGCGTGGGCCTGTTGATCGACGACGCCATCGTGGTGCGCGAGAACATCGTGCGCCATGTGCAAATGGGCAAAGGCAGCTACCAGGCGGCCATGGAGGGCACGCAGGAGATCGGCCTGGCCGTGCTGGCGACAACCCTGTCTATCGTGGCAGTGTTTTTGCCCATTGGTTTCATGGGCGGCATCATCGGCAAGTTCTTCCACGAATTCGGCATCACCATCGTGGCGGCGGTGCTGATCTCGATGTTCGTCAGCTTCACACTCGACCCCATGCTGTCGTCCATCTGGGAAGACCCGAGCATCCACGCCCACGGCAAGCGCGTGGAAGACCGCAGCTTGTACGGCCGAACCATCGGCCGCGTGACGGGCTGGTTCGACGACGCCACCGAACGCCTGGCCCAGGGCTACCAAAAGGTGCTCGGCTGGGCACTGGTGCACAAGCTCAAAACCCTGGCGCTGGCGCTGGGCATCTTTGTGCTCAGCGTGGTCATGGTGCCGCTGCTGGGCACCGAGTTCGTGCCCAAGGCCGACTTCTCGGAAACCTCCATCAACTTCTATGTGCCCGTGGGCGCCTCCATCGAAGCCACCGAGGCCAAGACACGCCAGGTCGAGACCGTGGTGCGCGAGATGCCCGAGGTGCGCTACACGCTCTCGACCATCAACACCGGCAGCACGCAGGGCAAGATTTACGCCAGCGTCTATGTGCGCCTGGTCGATCGCAAGGACCGCAAGCGCAGCGTGGACGAGATGTCGGGCGTGCTGCGCGAGCGGCTGCGCCAGATTCCGGGCATCACGGTGACGCACGTGGGCCTGCTCGACCCGGTGGGCGGGCAAAAGCAGATCGAGTTCTCGCTGCAAGGCCCCGATCTGCAGGAGCTGGCCCGCCTGACGCGCGCCGTTCAGGAGAAAATCAACACCATTCCCGGCCTGGTGGACCTCGATTCGAGCGTCAAGCCCGACAAGCCAGTCATCGCCGTCGATGTGCGCCGCGACGCGGCATCCGACCTGGGGCTGTCCGTGGCGTCAATGGCCAACAGCCTGCGCACCCTGATCGCCGGCCAGACCGTCGGCAACTGGCGCGCCCCCGACGACCAGACCTACGACGTCAACGTGCGCCTGGCCCCCGAGGCACGCAACACGCCGCAGGACCTCGAGCGCCTGCCCTTTAGCGTGACCGGTGCCGATGGCAACAGCCGCATCGTGCGCCTGAACCAGGTGGCCACCGTGCGCGAATCGACCGGCCCCAACCAGATCAACCGGCGCGACCTCACACGCGAAGTCGCCATCAACGCCAACGTGTACAACCGCTCGGCCGGCGAGATCTCGGGTGACATCCGCAAAGCACTCGACAGCATGGCCTTCCCGCCCGGCTACCGTTACCAGTTTGGCGGCTCCACCAAGAACATGGCCGAATCGTTCAACTACGCCATCTCGGCGCTGCTGCTGGCCGTGGTGTTCATCTACATGATTCTGGCCAGCCAGTTCAAGAGCTTTGTGCAGCCCCTGGCCTTGATGACGGCGCTGCCGCTCACGCTGATTGGTGTCGTGCTGGCGCTCTTGATGTTTGGCTCGTCGCTGTCGATGTTCTCCATCATCGGCGTCATCATGCTCATGGGGCTGGTGACCAAGAACGCCATTTTGCTGGTGGACTTTGCCATCCGTGCCCGCGAGGACCACACCAACGAGCAAGGCCAGCCCGCGCCCGGCATGTCGCGCCACGACGCGCTGCTCATGGCCGCCCGCGTGCGCCTGCGCCCCATTTTGATGACCACGCTGGCCATGATTTTCGGCATGGTACCGCTGGCCTTTGCCATCAGCGAAGGCTCCGAGCAGCGCGCCCCCATGGGCCAGGCCGTGATCGGCGGGGTGATCACCTCGTCACTGCTGACGCTGGTGGTGGTGCCCGTGGTTTATTGCTACATGGACGACCTGGCGCAATGGGCTCGGCGCCTGTTGGGCCGCAAGGCATCCTAAAATCGCGGGTTTGTCCTGACCTGCCCTCGTTCTGCCCCCTGGAGATACCCCATGAACATGCCCCTGAACACGAAAGCCAACACCAGCGACCCGATCGAGCAGGCACGCTACAACATGATCGAGCAGCAGATCAGGCCCTGGAACGTTTTGGACCGTGGGGTGCTGGAAACCCTGGCCCGCGTGCGCCGCGAAGACTTCGTTCCCCTGGCCTACCGCAGCCTGGCCTTCATGGACATGGAAATCCCCCTGCAGGGCGACCCCGACGAAGCCGTGCGCATCGGCCAGTGCATGCTGGCCCCGCGTGTTGAAGCACGCCTGCTGCAGGAGCTGAACCTGCAAAAAAATGAGCGCGTGCTGGAAATCGGCGCCGGCTCAGGCTACATGGCCGCCCTGCTGGCACAGTACGCCGACCAGGTGGTGACCCTTGAAATCGACCCCGCGCTGGCCATTCTGGCGCGCGAGAACCTGGAACGCTTCGGCATCCGCAACGCCAGCGTGCGTTTAGGCGACGGTGCGCGCAGCAGCATCCCCGATGGCCCGTTTGACGCCATCCTTCTGAGTGGCTCGGTGGCCGAAGTGCCTTCGCGGTTGCTCGACCTGCTGCGCGACGGCGGCCGCCTGATTGCCATTGCAGGGCAGGAACCGGTCATGCGCGTCACCACGGTGCGCAAGCAAGGCAGCCGTTTCGACGTTTCCTACCCCTGGGACACCAACGCCGCCCGCCTGCTGAATTTTGCCGAACCCTCGGCTTTCCGGTTCTGAGCGCAGCGACACCGCAATGATCGTCCAAATCCGTCCCGCAGAACTGGCCGCCTGGCTCACCCAGGCCAGCGCCGATGGATCACCGGTGCTGCTGGACGTGCGCGAGCCCTGGGAGCGCGAGCTGGCCAGTGTTGCACCCAAAGGCGCCGAACTGCTGGCCATCCCCATGGGGCAACTGGTGCAACGCCTGGCAGAACTGGACCCTGATCGCCCCACCGCCTGCCTGTGCCACCACGGCGTGCGCAGCCAGCAGGTGGCGCTGTATCTCGCACAGCACGGCCATGACGCGGTGGTCAACATCGCAGGCGGCATCGACGCGTGGGCACGTGAGCACGACCCGGGCATTCCGCGCTACTGACGCCCTGCCCGCGCTGGGCACCCGTTCACCCCCCACTTTCCGGCATTTCCAGGCTTTTCCCGAAGGACTCTCTCCATGCAATCGCTCCGGCTACGCCCTCTGATACTGACCCTGGCGCTGGGCGCCGCCGTTGCCGCCCCGGCGCAGGCCCAGAGCCTGCTGGAACTCGTCGAAGCGGCCCGGGGCTATGACTCAGCCGTGCAATCGGCCCAGGCCCAGCTCGAAGCCGCCGCGCGCCGTGCCGACCAGGCCCGGGCCGGCCTGCTGCCCAGCGCCGGCCTGAGCGCGGGGGTCTCGCGCTCCAATACCGACGTCAGCCGCCCGTCCTTCAGCTACAACGGCACCACGCAAAGCATGGCGATCAGCGCCTCGCAACCGCTGTACCGTCCAGCCAACCGCATCAGCTACGAACAAGGCCAGCGCGGCATGGATGTGGCACAGGCGCAGTTGGACGCCGCCGCACAGGACCTGCTGGTGCGCGTCAGCCAGGCCTACTTCGACGTGCTGGCCGCGCAAGATACCCTGAGCTTCGTGCAGGCCCTGAAATCTGCCGTATCAGAGCAACTGGCCGCCGCGAAACGCAACTTTGAGGTGGGCACCACCACCGTGACCGATTCGCGCGAGGCACAGGCCCGTTTCGACCTGGTGGGCGCACAAGAGATCGCCGCACAGAACGATCTGCTGGTCAAACGCCTGGCCCTGGACCAACTCACAGGCACACAGGGCGCCCAGCCCCAGCCGCTGGCCCAGCCCGTGCAACTGCCCTCCATCACACCCGACAACGTGAACAGCTGGGTGCAAACGGCGCAAGACCAGCAACCCGGCGTGCGCCAGGCCGTGCTGGCCCTTGAAGTGGCCCGCCTGGAGACCCGCAAGGCCGAAACCGGGCACCGCCCCACCATCGACCTGCAGGCCAGCTATGCCGCACAGCACAACCCCAACGGCACGATTACCGCGCCGGGCCTCAACAGCCGCACCAACAATGCCACCGTGGGCGTGGCGCTGAACCTGCCCCTGTTCGCCGGTTTTGCCGTGCAGAACCGCGTGAAGGAAACCCTGGCCCTGGAGCAAAAGGCCGAGGCCGACCTCGAAACCGCCCGCCGCAGCGTCGCCCAGGCCACGCGCAGCGCCTTCTTTGGCGTGCAGTCCGGTATTGGCCAGGTCCAGGCGCTGGAGGCTGCCGAGCAATCGAGCCAGAGCGCGCTGGACGCCAACAAGCTGGGCTACCAGGTGGGCGTGCGCATCAACATCGACGTGCTCAACGCGCAAAGCCAGCTCTACCAGACCAAACGCGACCTGGCCCAGGCCCGCTACAACGTGCTGCTGGGCACGCTCAAACTGCGCCAGGCGGCGGGCAGTCTGCAAGCGAGCGATGTGCAGGCCATCAATGCACTTTTGGTTCAAAAGGCCCCATAACGCATGCCAGAAAAGCGCAAGCAGCTACTAAAACAGTAGCGTTAAAGTGCTGCGCCAGCCGATCCATCGGCATGAGGGTCAAGAGGCTCATCCATGGAAAACTCCTTGCACGCGAGAAAGGGAGTGATCGCGCACGGCGACAAGCGCGGCCTTGGCTCAGCGGGTAGCCACGCCCGGCGGCTGGTAGCTACCGGCCTGGGCCTGGAATGACACAGCAAGGCGGTTCCAGCCATTGATGGCAACGATGGCCAGTGTCAGGTCGACCAGCGCCTTTTCATCGAACTGCTGGCGCACTTCGCCATACACCGCATCGGGCACGCCCTGCCCGGCCAACAGCGTCACGGCCTCGGCCCAGGCCAGCGCTGCGCGCTCGCGCGGCGAATAAAACCCGGTTTCGCGCCACGCCGCAAGCAGGTACAGACGTTGCTCGGTCTCCCCGGCAGCGCGGGCGTCTTTGGTGTGCATGTCCAGGCAATAGGCGCAGCCGTTGATTTGCGATACGCGCGTTTTCACCAACTCCAGCAGCGCGGGCTCCAGCCCTGACTGGTGCACATGCTTTTCCAACCCCAGCATCGCCTGGAAAGCGCCGGGTGAGGCCTTTTGGTAGTCGATTCGTTCCTGCATGCATTGCTCCTTGAATGAATTTACTTCTCGTGCGCCAGCAACAGCGCGCGCACCACCACGGCGTTGTTGTGCACCTCATCGTGCGCGCCATAGACCAGCGTTACCCTGCCCTTGCGCGCCAGCGCGCGCAGCGCATCCATCTGCTCGGCCTGGGGCTGCAATTCGGCCGCATAGCGGCGCTGAAACTCCGTCCAAAGCGCCGGGTCGTGCCCAAACCACTGGCGCAGTGCGGTGCTGGGCGCCAGCTCCTTGCTCCAGTGGTCCAACGACAGCGCCTCCTTTTTGACGCCGCGCGGCCACAGGCGGTCGATCAGGATGCGTGTGCCGTCCTCGGGCACTGGCGGCTCGTAGGCGCGCTTGATCTGTACATGGCTGGCAGGTACCGGGGCGCTCATGGCTGCGCCCTCGCTGCGGCCCTGTGGGCGGCCAGGGCGCGTTCGAGTTCCACCTCGGCGCGCAAACCCGCCAGATCGCGGTGCACCACGGCCACCGCGAGGGTGCGACCCCCGCGCCGGTAGGTGATGGTGCAGTCCTGCGCACCCAGGTCGCCGTCCATCACCACTTCGTCAAAGCGCTCGGCGTGGCCCACGTACGACAGGCCAAAGTCGTACTGCTCAGTCCAGAAGAACGGCACGGCGTCGTAGCGTTCGCTGCGCCCGAGCAGGTTGCGCGCCGCGGTCTGGCCCTGGCGCCCCGCCACCACCCAGTGCTCCACGCGAAGGCGCTCACCCGTCAGCGCATCGGGCCAGCGCACGATGTCACCCGCCGCAAAAATGCCGCGCACGCTGGTCTGCAAATATTCATCGACCAGCACGCCATGGTCCATGGACAAGCCCGCCTGCTCGGCCAGTGCCAGCGCTGGGCGCACGCCAATGCCGACCACCACCAGATCGGCGGGCAGTGTTTCGCCGTTGCCCAAAACCACTTCACTTGTGGTGATGCGCGCCGGGACTGTGCCCAGGTGGAACACCACGCCGTGCTTTTCATGCAGCGCCTGCAAATGCGCGCCCACCTGCGGGCCCAGCACCTTTTCCATCAGCTGCGTCTCGCGCCCCACCACATGCACTTCGACGTTGCGAGCGCGCAGCGACGCTGCCACCTCCAGGCCGATAAAGCTGGCGCCAATCACCACGGCACGCTGCGCCTTCTGGGCCGCAGCGGCCAGCGCCTCACCGTCGGCCTGCGTGCGCAGGGTGTGCACATGTGGCAGATCGGCGCCGGGAACAGTGAGCCGCACCGGCTCGGCGCCCGTCGCCAGCAGCAAGGCGCCATAAGCCACCCGGCTGCCATCGACCAGCTCCAGGTGGCGCTGCGCGACATCAATGCGTGCCACGCGCGCACCCAGCCGCACGTCAATGTCGTGCTCGCGGTAGAACGCCTGCGGCCGCAGCGCCAGCCACTCGGCAGGCGCCGTACCGGCCAGGTAGTTTTTGGACAAGTTGGGCCTGTCACAAGGCAAGGCCGCATCGGCACTCAGCAGCGTGACGGGGCCGGCATAGCCTTCACGGCGCAGGGTTTCGGCAGCGGCCTGCCCGGCCGCACCACCGCCGACGATCACGATGGACGATGGCAGGCCCACGGCGGCGGGCAGCTTATGCACGGGCGCGGCCATGCGCTTGCCGGTGACAGACGCCGTGCCATCGCGCAACTCGACCTGCCAGCAGGCAATGCCGCCCAGCGCGGGCGCACGCAGGGCCTCGCCGGTGCGCAGGCAAAACGCTGCATGGTGCCAGGGGCAGCGCACAGTTTCGCCCACCAGCAGGCCCTGCGCCAGCGGCCCGCCGTAATGCGTGCAGGTGGCGCCCACGGCAAAAATTTCATCGCGCCGACGCACCAGGAGCACGGCCTCGCCGTAAGCGTGGCCCAGCAGCATGTCGTTGGGGGGAATGCTCTCCAAGGCAACACCTTGGGCAAAGTCGGACCCCGGCAAGGCGGGTTCGGTTTCAGGCATGGCAGGCTCCTGTGTCAAACACGGCGCCCGCCCCCTGATTGGCTGATGGGTGAAGCCGACGCCATGCGCTCCACCGGGACGATGGGCACAGCCTACGCCGGTTGATTCAAAGTGTCACCCAGTAGGGCTATTTGGTCGCACACTCAGGCGGCGTTTTGCAATGCCTGCGCCAGATCGGCCACCAGGTCGTCCGGGTGCTCGATCCCCACGCTCAGGCGAATCAGCCCTTCGGTCACGCCATTGGCGGCGCGGGCCTGGGCCGAGACAAAGCTGTGCGTGGTGCTGGCCGGGTGGCAGGCCAGGCTGTCCACATCGCCCAGGGACACGGCCTGCGTGAACAGCGCCAGGCGGTTGAGCACCTGCGCTGCCACCGCCCGCTCGCTGCGCGCCAGATCGAACGACACCATGCCGCCAAACCCGCCCTGCAACTGGCGCTGCGCCAGTGTGTGCTGGGGGTGGCTTGGCAGGCCGGGGTAGTGCACGGCGCGCACGGCGGGGTGCGTGGACAGATAGTGCGCCACGGCGGCCGCCCCTTCGCAGTGGGCGGCCATGCGCAATGGCAGGGTTTTGATGCCGCGCAGAAACAAAAAGGCCTCTTGCGGCGCCAGGTTGCCGCCCACATGGCCCAGGCCGGTCTTGCGCACGGCACCCACCAGGGCCTCGGTACCGGCCACCAGGCCGCCCGTGGCGTCGCCGTGGCCGCCGAGGTATTTGGTCATGGAGTGCAGCACCAGGTCGATGCCCAGCTCCAGCGGGCGCACCAGGCAGGGTGTGCAGAAGGTGTTGTCGGCCACGGTGATGGCGCCGTGCGCACGGGCCACGGCGGCCACCTGAGCCAGGTCGTGCAGGCGCAGCGTGGGGTTGGTGAGGGTTTCGACCCAGACCATGCGGGTGGCCGGTGTCAGGCAGGCTTGCAGACCGCGCGTGGTGGCGTCCACCACCGTGATGCCCCAGCGCTCGCCCAGGGAGCGCAGCAGGCCTTCGGTACCGCCATACAGCGGGCCCAGAAACACCAGTTCATCCCCCGGGTTCAGCAGCCCCAGCAGTACCGACGACGATGCCGCCGTGCCGCTGGCAAACGCCACGGCGGCTGCGGCGCCTTCCAGGTCGGCCATCTTGGCCTCCAGCGCGGCCACGGTGGGGTTGGCAAAGCGGCTGTAGCGGTAGCCGGGTGCTTCGCCTGCAAAGATGGCGGCGCCGCGCTCCAGCGTGCCGTAGCCAAACGCCGTAGTCTGACTGATGGGGGTGGCGATGGCGCCAGTGGTGGGGTCGGGGTGCTGGCCGGCGTGGACAGCGCGGGTGCGCAGGTGGGTCATGGTGCAAAGGGAGATGGGTTGCGACGCCCCGGCGCACATGGGCAACACGGCACACGGGCCACCATTGTGCTCCCGTCTTCATAGCTGCCAGCGCTTATTCCATAAGCATGAGAGGGTGTTTTGGCATAAAACGCGCCTCGCGCTGCTCCGCAGCGCGCAGCCGTTTAAGGCCTTGCCGGAAACAGCGCAGCCCAGCAGGCAGGGTCACCCGCCAGCAGGTCAAGGTCAGCGTTGACGGGTCTCTCACAGGGGCGGGCGCCAACGGCCTGGGCCAGCGCAGCTGCAGCCGGGGAAAAATAGGCAATCACTTCACATTGCAAGCGCCCTTCCAGCTCGTGCCGGGTGAACACCGCCATATCGGTCGGCTTGCCTGTCGCTTCAAACAAGGGCTCAAATTGCGCCCGCAATTCTTCCTTGGGTTCAAAGGCGAGAATGCCGTCGCCGAGCGACTGCGAGTACCAAGTCTTCACGTCGATCCTTTCCTCGTCACTGCATTGCGGCGCACAGCAGCCACCGCACCACCTTACTTGCGCACGTGCCTTGCTGCAAGCACATCCGCCAATGCACCCGCCGTACGCTGGGCGGCGCCCCGGTGGTCCAGCGCGAACTGCGCCGCTTGCGTGCAGCCCCGGGCCAGGCGCCGGGGATCGCTGGCCCATTCACTCGCCAGGCGCAGGCCTTGCGCCATGTCGTCCACGCGCTGGGCGGCGCCTGCGCTGCAGGCGGCTACCGCAGCCTCGGCAAAGTTGAAGGTATAGGGCCCGAGCACTACGGGGCAGCCGCAGGCGGCGGCTTCGATGAGGTTTTGTCCGCCCAGCGGCGCAAAGCTGCCACCCAGCAGGGCCACATCGGCCAGGCCGTAGTACAGGGCCATTTCGCCCAGACTGTCGCCCAGCCACACATCGGCATCGGGCGGTGCCGCCACCCACTGGCTGCGGCGCGACACGCGCAGACCGGCACGCGAGAGCAGTTGGTACACCTCATCAAAGCGCTGGGGGTGGCGCGGAACGATGAGCCATTGCACGGTCAAGCGATTCAGCAGGGGCTGAGATGCTATTGAATCAATAGCTGTCGGCGCTTTCTCAACGGGCGCTAGAGCCTTATTTTTCATCAACTCTTCAAGCCACAGGGCTTCTTCCCCCTCGCGGCTGCTGGCCAGCATGACCACGGGGCGGGTGCTGGTGGTACGCCAAGCACGGCCCTGTTCGACCTGCTCGGCGTCGGGTACCACGTCAAACTTCAGGTTACCCAGCACGGCTTGCACGGGCGCACCGATAGCGCGCAGGCGTTCGGCGTCCGCCTCGGTTTGCGCCCACACGGCCGTCAGCGCGCCATACGCCGGGCGGGCCAGCCAGCCCAGGCGCTGCGCCTTGCGCAGCGATTGTTCATTGAAGCGCGCATTGGCCAGCACCAGCGGCACGCCCTGCTGGCGGCACCCGGCCACCAAGTTGGGCCAGACCTCGGTTTCCATCAGGATGCCGACCACGGGCTTGAATTTGCGCAAAAACCGCGCCACGGCCCCCGGCGTATCCCAGGGCTGCCAGACCTGCACATCGCCGGGCAGCAGCAGTTTTTCGCCTTCGGCGCGGCCCGTGGCGGTGCCGTGTGTGAGCAGCAGGCGCATGTCGGGCCACTGGTCACGCAGCGCTGTCAGCAAAATGGCCGCGGCGCGGGTTTCACCCAGCGAAACGGCATGGATCCACAAAAACCGGCCCAGCGCATCGGTGCTGCTGTGCGGCATGAGGCTGTCGATGGGTTGCGGATAACGGCCAAAGCGCTCGCTGATGGCTTTGCCATAGCCGGGCTCGGCCACGGCACGCCTGCGCAGCTTGCGGCGCAGCAGGGGCTGCGCCAACCAGAGAAGCGTCGAATACAGGCGAAGGATCAATCGGGCCATGAAAGGAGACGGGTGGTGGTGGCTTCAGTGCGCCGCTGCACCCACTTGCGCGCCGGGTTTGACCCGCTCAAGCAACGCCAGCATGGCCGATTCGATACGGTGCAGCGCCTCGCTCGTGTGGCCTTCAAAGCGCAGCACCAGCACCGGCGTGGTGTTGCTGGCGCGGATCAGGCCAAAGCCATCGGGCCAGTCCACGCGCAGGCCGTCGATGGTGTTGATCTGAGCGGGCGCGGCAAAAGTCTCAAATGCCAGGGCCTGCAGCTCGGCGGTGAGGCGGTGGGGCTCGCCCTCTTCGCAGGCCACGTTCAGTTCAGGGGTGCTGTGGCTGCTCGGCAGGCCGTTGAGCACGGCGCCGGGGTCGTCGTGGCGGCTCAAAATCTCCAGCAGGCGGCAGCCAGCGTAGGTACCGTCGTCAAAACCGAACCAGCGCTCCTTGAAGAAAATGTGGCCGCTCATCTCGCCGCCCAGGGGGGAGTCGAGCTCTTTCATCCTGGCCTTGATGAGCGAGTGGCCGGTCTTGTACATCAGGGGCTTGCCGCCTGCGGCCTCAATGGCGGGCGCCAGGCGCTGCGTGCATTTCACGTCGAACAGGATGGTGCCGCCGGGCACGCGCGCGAGCACGTCCTGGGCAAACAGCATCATTTGCCGGTCAGGGAAGATGTTGGTGCCGTCGCGGGTAACAATGCCCAGCCGGTCGCCGTCGCCGTCAAAAGCCAGGCCCAGTTCGGCGTCGCTGGCCTGCAGGGCGGCAATCAGGTCGCGCAGGTTTTCGGGCTTGCTCGGATCGGGGTGGTGGTTGGGGAAGTTGCCATCCACCTCGGAGAACAGCTCGATCACCTCACAGCCAATGGCGCGGAAGATGTCGGGAGCCGAAGCCCCGGCAATGCCGTTGCCGCTGTCCACCACGATTTTCATGGGGCGCGCGAGCCGGATGTCCGAGACGATGCGCTCACGGTAGGCCGCCAGCACGTCGGCCTGGCGGATGTAGCCGCCCGGTTCGATCTGCCAGCGGTCTTCTTCCATGGTGCGGCGGAGCTGCTGGATTTCCTCGCCAAAGATGGCGCGGCCATTGAGCACCATCTTGAAACCGTTGTAGTCCTTGGGGTTGTGGCTGCCCGTGACCTGGATGCCGCTGTTGCACAGCGTACTGGCGGCAAAGTAGAGCATGGGCGTCGTGCTCAGGCCAATGTCGATCACCTCCATCCCCGCCTCGGCCAGGCCCAGCATGAGGGCAGCCGACAACGCCGGGCCCGACAGGCGCCCGTCGCGCCCCACGGCCACCGTGGTCTGGCCCTCGGCCCGGGCAGCGGCGCCAAAGGCGCGGCCCAGGCCCCGGGCGACTTTGTCGTCGAGGGTGGTGGGGACAATGCCCCGGATGTCATAGGCTTTGAAAATGGCAGGCGAGAGTTGCACGGGTGTCGCTTTCACAGGTGTACGGAACCGGCGCCGATTGTAGGGGCCTGCCCCCGGCATCCCGCGCATGGCTCGCACCGGGCACATGTCCGAAAACGGCTAGCAGCAGGTCGGCAGCGGCCTATCATTCGTCCATGTCCCGCACAGATTCCACCAACGATGATGGCCGCTACCTCGCCTTGCAGGCGCGGGATGCGCGCTTTGACGGACAGTTCTTTACCGGTGTCACCTCCACCGGCATCTACTGCCGCCCGGTGTGTGCCGTGCGCACGCCACGGCGCGAGAACTGCCGCTTCTTTGCCTTGGCGGCGCAGGCCGAGAGCGCCGGTTTCAGGCCCTGCCTGCGCTGCAGGCCCGAGATAGCGCCCCAGGCGCTGGTGTGGTCGGTGCAGGATGCCTCGGGCATCCTGGTGCAGCAGGCCGTGCACTTGCTCGATACCCTGGACACCTGGGGCGCAGAACAGGCCACTCCGCGCATGACTGCTGTGGCGCAGCGCCTGGGCGTGAGCGACCGGCACCTGCGCCGCATTTTTGAGGCGGCGCTGGGCGTCTCGCCCCTGCAATACCTGCAAACCCGCCGCCTGCTGGCGGCCAAGCAGTTGCTGACCGACACGGCCATGCCGATCACCCAGGTCGCGCTGGCCAGCGGCTTTGGCAGCGTGCGCCGCTTCAATGCGGCGTTTACGCAGCATTACGGCCTGCAGCCCACCGCCTTGCGCCGCACAGGCGCCCCGCCCGGTGCAACGCCCAGTGCACGCATCCGGCTGGCCTACCGCCCTCCGTTCGATGCACCAGCCCTGTTGGCCTTTTTTGCGCAGCGGCAATTTGGTGGTGTGGAGTGGGCGCAGGCCGACGAAGCCCTGGCGCTGCGGCGCACCGTGCGCCTGCAGGTCGGCGCCCAGGCGGTGGCCGGCTGGCTCAGCGCCCGCTTTGACACGGCGCGCCACCAGGTGCTGCTCGAGACCAGCGACAGCCTGTACCCGGTGCTGCCCCAGGTGATTGCCCGGGTGCGGGCCCTGCTGGACCTGGATGCCGATCCGGCCGCCATCAATGCGGTGCTGCATGCGTCGTTTCCTACCGGCGATGGCTTGCGTGTGCCGGGCGCCTTTGATGGCTTTGAACTGGCCGTGCGCGCCGTGCTGGGCCAGCAAATCACCGTGGCGGCTGCGCGCACCCTGGGCCAGCGCCTGGTGGAGCGCTTTGGTGAGCCCATCACCACGCCTTGGCCCGCGCTGCACCGCCTGTTCCCAGCCCCCGCCGTGCTCGCGCAGGCCGCGGGCGATGCACTGGGGCAACTGGGCATCGTGCGCCAGCGCCAGGCGGCCATCGTGGCGCTGGCACGGGCGGTGACCAGTGGCCATATCGCCCTGCACCCGGGCGCCGACGTGGCGACCACCACCGCCGCCCTGTGCCAGTTGCCCGGTATTGGCGACTGGACAGCCCAGTACATCGCCCTGCGCGCGTTGCGCTGGCCCGACGCCTTTCCCGCAGGCGACGTGGCGTTGCACAAGGCCCTGGGTGTGCAAGGCCACAAAAATCCTGCCCGGGCCGCCACCGAAGCAGCCATCGCCTGGCGCCCCTGGCGCGGCTACGCCGTGCTGCGCGCCTGGGCGGGCACAGGGCCCGTGGACGCTGCCGCCCCTCAAACACTATTGAATCAATAGCTGCTGGCGCTCTCCCCTCCTGCGCCAAAGCCTGTTTTGGTATCTAATTCAAAGCCTGCCATGCAATTCCATCCCTTGACCGTGCAAACAAGCACCCCCACCCTTCTGGGCACCGTCCGGCTGGCCGCTTCACCCGCCGGGCTGTGCGGTTTGTGGTTTGACGGCCAACGCCACCAGCCCCCTCTGCTCGACGGTCCTGGCGCATGGCCCACCGTGCACGACCACCCAGTGCTGCGTCTTGCTGCCGAGCAACTGCAGCAATACCTGCGCGGCGACCGCCAGCCGTTCGACCTGCCCTTGGATTTGGCGGGCGGCACTGCCTTCCAACAGGCCGTGTGGCAGGCGCTGCTGCGCATCCCCAGGGGCCAGACCACCAGCTACGGCGCGCTGGCGCGCCAGATGGATCGCCCGGCGGCTGTGCGCGCCGTGGGTGCAGCCGTCGGGCGCAATCCTTTGAGCATGGTGGTGCCCTGCCACCGTGTGCTGGGAAAAGACGGCAGCCTGACAGGTTATGCCGGTGGCCTGGACCGCAAAACCGCCTTGCTGCGCCTTGAAGGCGTTATCGCATGACGACAAGCCCCCACCACGCCCCAGTCTCCTCCTGGATCGGTGAATTCGTCCTTCTCTCAGCCCTCTGGGGGGCATCATTTCTGTTCATGCGCATGGGGGCCGCCGAATTCGGTCCCTTGCCCACCGCCGGGCTGCGCGTGCTGCTGGCCACTCTCTTCTTGTGGCCCATCCTGCTGCACCAGGGCCAGTGGCCTGCGCTGCGCCGACACTGGAAGCCGACGTTGCTCGCCGGGCTGGTGAACTCGGCCATCCCGTTCGCGCTGTATTCCTGGGCGGTGCTGCACATCACCACGGGCCTGGCCTCCATCCTGAACGCCACCGTGCCGCTGTTTGGCGCGCTGGTGGCCTGGGTCTGGCTGGGCGACCGTATCAATCGCCTGCGCTGGCTGGGCCTGGGCATTGGTTTTGTGGGCGTGGCGTTGCTGGCCTGGCGGGCGCCGGGGGGCGCCGGCATCAAGTCAGCGGCAGCGCCCTGGGCCATTGCGGCCTGCCTGGGCGCCACCATCTGCTATGCCCTGGCGGCCAGCTTCGCCCGCAGGTACCTGATGGGGGTGCCGCCGCTGGCCACTGCCACCGGCAGCCAGCTGGGGGCGGCGCTGGGTCTGTGCGTTCCCATGCTGTGGTTCTGGCCGACCACCATGCCGGGCGTGCGGGCCTGGGCGGCCATTGTGGCCATTGCCGTGTTGTGCACGGGCATTGCCTACATTCTGTATTTCCGCCTGATTGCCCATGCCGGGCCCAGCCGGGCGCTGGCGGTGACCTTCATGGCGCCGGTGTTTGCCGTGTTCTACGGAGTGGTATTCCTTGATGAGACCGTGACACCCTGGATGCTGGGCTGCGCGGTGGTGATTGTTTCGGGCACTTTGTTGTCGACAGGACTCATTGGTGCGCGCCGGCCTGCTGCGAAAGAGGCAGAACAGCCCTAAACTGCCGCTATGTCAGATGCGCAACGCCATCCTCTTGCCGCAGAGCCCGCAGAATCTGCCCGTATGGAGGCCGTCGTGGATGCTCTGCGCGCATCTGAAGACCACGCCAACGCGATCTACCAGGTGCTGCCCGACCCGGCGGGCCTGACACGGCTGTCGGATGGCAGGTACCTTGAAATCAACCCCGCCTTTTGCCGTCGCCTCAACCTGCGGCGCGATGACGTCATTGGCCGCACATCAACCGAACTGAAAATTTGGGCCAACGAACACGAGCGCCTACGGCTGATCGAGGCCCTGCAGAACACGGGCCAGGTCGATGATCTACCAATGGTGGCCCACGGCAACGGTGTTTCCATCCACGGACTGATGTTTGCGCGCCAGGTACAAATCGACGGCGACGAATGCCTGGTGTTCGTCTTCCACGACACGACCGAAGAGCGGCGCACCAATGCAGAGCTCATGGCCGTCAACACAGCGCTGGCCCAGGCGGGCCGCATGGCGCGGCTGGGTGCCTGGGAGGACGTGCGCGGCCAGGGCCTGGTGTACTGGTCCGACGTCTGCTATGACATCCATGGCCTGCAACCGGGTTCCGCGCTACCGCGCCAGTACATCGAGACTTATGTGGCACCACCGTGGCAAGACGCCATGCGGGCAAACTTCCGCCAATGCATCGCGCAGCAGGTCGAGTGGAGCATGGATATCCAGATCATCCACGCCGATGGCAGCCTGCGCTGGGTGCGCACGCGGGGAGAACCCGTGGTGGAGAACGGCCGCGTGGTCCGCATCCAGGGGGTGATGCAGGACATTGACGAATACCAGCGTGCCGAGGAACGCCTGCGCCAGTCAGAAGAGCGCTTCTCGCGCATGTTCCAGCTCGCGCCCTACCCCATGGGCATGGTGCGCCGCGACAACGCCTGCTACATCGAGGTCAACCCGGCCTGGGAAGCCATGTTTGGCTTTACCCGCGACGAGGCCCTGGGCCACTCTTCCATCGACCTGGGCATCTACGCCGCTACGGCACGTGCGAACATGGTCCATGTGGCCAACGCCACCGAGATGCTCAAGGGCTATGAGATCACGGCCATCACGCGCAGCGGCGCCCAGCTGACGTTGCTGCAGTCCATGCGCGCCACCGAGTTTGATGGCCAGGACGTCTGGCTTTTCGCGCTGCACGACATCACCGATCGCAAGAAGGCTGAAGAGCAGGTGCGCGAGCGCGAAGCACTGCTCTCGCTCACCCTCTCGGCGGCCAACCTGGGGCTGTGGGACTGGAACCTGCACACCGGCCTGGTCACGGGCGACCAGCGCTGGCTGGCCATGCGCGGGCTGCCGCCCAACGCCGTGGATGCCTCCGGCGTCGTCTGGACCGACGCCCTCGAACCCGAGGATGTACTGCAGATCACGACCGAAGTCACGCGCCACACATCCGACCCAGACACCCCGTTCGACACCACCACCTGCATCCGGCGGCCCCACCAAAACGACCGCTGGCTGCGCGCGCTGGGCAAAGTTGTGCGCTTTGACGATACCGGTCAGCCCACACGCATGCTGGGTGTGTCCATGGACGTGACGGGCCAGCGCGAGCAAGAAATTCTGCTGCGCCGACTGGCCCATTTCGATACCCTGACCGGCCTGCCCAACCGCGTGCTGCTGGCCCGCAAGCTGGCCGAAGGCATGTCGCTGGCCCATGCCGAAGGCTCCCTGCTGGGTGTGGCCTACCTGGATCTCGATGGGTTCAAACCCGTCAACGACCGCCTGGGACACGACGCCGGCGACCGCCTGCTGGTGATTGCCGCCCAGCGCCTGACGCGCGCACTGCGCCCGCAAGATTGCGTGGCGCGCTTAGGGGGCGACGAATTCGTCATTCTGATGCCTGGGTTGTCCAGCAACATCGAATGCAAGCATGCGCTGAGCCAGGTCATGCAAAGCCTGGCCTCGCCCTACCAAATCGGCAGCCACCGGGTCTCGGTGACCGCCAGCATCGGCTACACCCTGTACCCCAGCGATGATGCGGATGCCGACACCCTGATGCGCCATGCCGACCAGGCCATGTATGCCGCCAAGCAGGGGGGGCGCAACCGTTTTCATGAGTTCGACGCCACACAGGAACGCCAGTCGCGCCAACTGCGCGAACAGATTGCGGAACTGCGCGAAGCGCTGGCCCAGGGGCAGTTTGTGCTGTACCTGCAGCCCAAAGTGGACATGCACCTGGGCACTGTGGTGGGCGCCGAGGCGCTGGCGCGCTGGCAGCACCCTGAAAAAGGGGTTTTGTCACCCGCAGCTTTCATGCCCCTGCTCGAAGGCACAGAATTCGAGGTGGCCTTTGGCGCCTGGGTGGTCGATGCGGGACTGGCGCTGATCAAACAATTGATGGCACACCAGTTCCACCTTCCGGTCAGTGTGAACATTTCAGCCCCCCACCTGCAGCAACCCGGCTTTGCCGACTGGATGGAGCAGAAACTGGCCGACCATCCAGACATTCCACCGGCCCTGCTCGAAATCGAAATCACCGAAACCGCAGCGCTCTACCACGTCGAGCATGTGGCCAGCACCCTGAAGGTTCTGCGCAACCTGGGCGTAGGCACCTCGCTGGACGATTTTGGCACCGGCTACTCCTCGCTCACCTATCTGCGCCGCCTGCCGCTGTCCACCCTCAAGATCGACCAGAGCTTTGTACACGGCATGATGAACGACGCGGGCGACCTGGCCATCGTCCAGGGTGTCATCGGTCTGGCGCGCTCGTTTGGCTATCGCATCATTGCCGAAGGCGTGGAAACCGCCGACCAGGGCCAGATGCTGCTGCAGCTGGGCTGCCACCTGGCCCAGGGCTACCACTTTGCCCGCCCCATGCCGGTGGCGGACTTCATCCCGTGGGTGAAGAACTGGCAGGCCCCGGCCCTGGCCTCTCGGCCGCATACGGGCTAGGTTTATATAGAAAAACAGCCTCTAGCGCCCGTCCATAAAGCGTTAGAAGCTCTGTTTTTGATAGTAGATCAGCCCCATGCGGGGCCCGTCTCTTACCAGCGCCCGATCAGCCTTCGACCAAATCCTTGACCTGTTGCAGCGCCGCCGGGTCTTCCATGGTGGTCAGATCGCCCGGGTCACGCCGTTCGGCCACGGCCTGCAAAGCGCGGCGCAGCAGCTTGCCACTGCGCGTCTTGGGCAGCGCGGTGACAAAGATCACGCGCGAAGGCCGGGCCACGGCGCCCAGTTGGCCGTCCACCACCTTCATCACCTCGGCCTCGAGCTTTTGGCGTGCAGCGTCACTGTCCAGGCCGCTGGCGTCGCGCGGCACGGCAAAGGCCATGGCGACCTGGCCTTTGAGGTTATCGGCCACGCCCACCACCGCCACTTCGGCGATGTTGGGGTGCGAAGAGATGGATTCCTCGATCTCGCGCGTGCCCAGACGGTGGCCCGCCACGTTGATCACATCGTCGGTGCGGCCCAGGATGAAGTGGTAGCCATCGGCATCGCGGATACCCCAATCGAAGGTGCTGTAAATCATGCGGCCCGGAATGCTCTTCCAGTAGGTGTTGACGAAGCGCTCGTCGTCACGCCACACGGTTTGCATGCAACCGGGGGGCAACGGGCCTTCGATGGCGACCACGCCCTTCTGGTTGGGCGCCGTCAGTTCCTGGCCCGTGGCCTCGTCGATCAGCTTGACGTTGTAACCGTACATGGCTTTGCCAGGGCTGCCAAAGCGGGTGGTTTGCTGCTCCACACCGTTGGCCAGCGTGAGAATGGGCCAGCCCGTCTCGGTCTGCCAGTAGTTGTCGATGATGGGCACGGCCAGCGCATCGCTGATCCACTGGGCCGTGGGCTCGTCCAGCGGCTCACCGGCCAGCCACAGGGCCTTGAGGGTAGAAACATCGTACTTCTTGAGCCAGGAAGCGTCTTGTTTCTTGAGCACGCGCACCGCCGTGGGGGCCGAGAACATGTGCGTGACCTTGTACTTTTCGACAATGCTCCACCATACACCGGGGTCAGGACGGATGGGCAGGCCCTCGTACATGATGGTGGTCATGCCTGCGATCAGCGGGCCATAGATGATGTAGCTGTGGCCTACCACCCAGCCGATGTCGCTGGTGGCAAAGTAGGTCTGCCCCGCCTCGGCGGCAAAGATATGCTTCATGCTGGCAGCCAGCGCCACGGCGTAGCCACCCGTGTCCCGCTGCACACCCTTGGGTTTGCCCGTGGTGCCGCTGGTGTAGAGCGTATAGCTGGGGTGCGTGGCGTCGACCCACTCGCAAGGCACGGTGGCGTTCAGATGCTGCGCGCGCAGCGCACTCCAGAGGTGGTCACGCCCGGCCACCAGGTCCATGGGCGAGAGGCCCCGGTCCACCAGCAGCACGCTGGCGGGCTTATGGCGCGACAGGCGGATGGCTTCGTCCAGCAAGGGCTTGTAAGGCACGCCCTTGCCGCCACGCGAACCCGCATCGGCACTGACGATGGCCACAGGCTCGGCATCCTCGATGCGGGACGCCAGCGAACCCGAGGCAAAACCGCCAAACACCACCGAATGCAGTGCACCAATGCGCGTGCAGGCCAGCATGGCAAAAGCGGCCTCGGCAATCATGGGCATGTAGATGAGGACGCGGTCGCCCTTCTTCACGCCCAGCGCTTGCAGGCTGGCTGCCATGCGCTGCACCTCGGCGTGCAGCTCGGCAAAGCTGTAGCTGCGCTCGGTGTCCGTTTCGGTCGAAATCGCCACCAGCGCAGGCTGGCTGGCGCGGTCTTTGAGGTGCCGGTCCACGGCGTTGTGGCAGATATTGGTGGTGCCACCCACAAACCAGCGAGCGAACGGCGGGTTGCTGTAGTCGCACACCTGTTGCGGCGGGGTCTGCCAGTCAATCAGTCGGGCCTGCTCGGCCCAAAAGACATCGGGTTGGTCGATGGACTGGCGATAAAACTCCGCATAACTGCTCATGGTGTGGTCTCCTTGGCCTCGCACGCTGCCGAAAGGCAGGTTTTGAATTCATAATTATTCATGACGGGCTTGCGGGAACCTGACTGGTGCCGCACCCTCCCCCCTCAGTCGCCGCAGCAAATGCCCAGGTCGCGCGCCGTCTGCAAGGTGTCGCTGTCCATGGGAACGCCTTTCATGCGCCCGGCCACCTCGGCCAGCGGCACGTACTCCACATTGGGAAAAGCCAGCGACACCATCACGCCCGACAAACCTTCGTCCAGCGCACGCACGGCGGCCGCGC
Organism: Simplicispira piscis; assembly: GCF_054783455.1. Classification (NCBI taxonomy): domain Bacteria; kingdom Pseudomonadati; phylum Pseudomonadota; class Betaproteobacteria; order Burkholderiales; family Comamonadaceae; genus Simplicispira; species Simplicispira piscis. Next base: position 43,252 of record NZ_BAAGQN010000016.1, on the reverse strand, counting down.
CAAAACGCAGTGCGGCCAACCGGTCAAACGCCGTCGGGCTGCCGCCCCGCAGCAAGTGGCCCAGCACCACAACCCGGGCGTCCTTGCCGGTGCGGCGGGCCAGCTCTTGCGCCACCTGTTCGCCCATGCCGCCCAGGCGTTCGGCGTGCCCGGCCTCGGCCGACGCCAGCACCGCACGCGCGCCTTGGCGCGGGTGCGCCCCTTCGGCCACTACCACGATGGAATACGAGCGGCTCAGTGCATCGCGCTCCAGTATCTTGGCGACCACCGGCTCCAGGTTGAACGGAATTTCGGGAATCAAAATGGCATGGGCACCGCCCGCAATGCCGGCATGCAGCGATATCCAGCCCGCATACCGGCCCATCATTTCAACCACCATGATCCGCTGGTGGCTCTCCGCCGTGCTGTGCAGGCGGTCCAGGCACTCGGTGGCAAAGGCCACCGCGGTATCGAAGCCAAAGGTGGTGAAGGTCTTGTCCAGATCGTTGTCGATGGTCTTGGGCACCCCCACCACGCGCAAACCCTTGCAGTGCAGCGCATGGGCAATAGAGAGCGTGCCATCGCCGCCCACCAAAACCAGGGCATCGATGCCTTCGCGTGCAAAACAGGCCAGCAGCTCGTCGGAGCGATCGCTCTCGCCCATGCTGCCGTCGGGCAGGCGGGTCGGGAAATGAAAGGGATCGCCCTTGTTGGTGGTGCCCAGAATGGTGCCACCCAGGTGCGAAATGCCGCGCACCCGTTCATGCGTCAACGCCACCAGCCCACCCTGGGGATAACGCTCGGGCTGCAACAGGCCATTGAAGCCGTCACGGATTCCCACGCACTCCCATCCCCGGTTGCCCGCCGTTGATACCGTGGCCCGAATCACGGCATTGAGACCCGGGGCGTCACCGCCGCCCGTACTGATGGCGATGCGCCGAATGGGGAGTGTTTGCAAGGGTATATCTCCAGCCGCAGTCGTGCGCCTTAGCCGGCCAGGGCGACAAACATGTTCTGCACATCGTCGTTGGCATCGATGGCGGCCAGAAAGGCCTCCACCTCTTCGAGCTGCTCGGCGCTCAGGCTGGCGGGGTTCACAGGGTTCTTGGGCTTGTAGCCCAGCTTGGCCGACAGCACCGTAAAGCCCTGCGCTGGCAAGGCGCGGCTGACCACATCGAGGTCTGCCGCTGCGGTAATGAACAGCGTCGTGCCCTCTTCATCGCCCGGCTCGACATCCTGGGCACCCGCTTCGATGGCGGCTTCTTCGGGGTCGGCCCCGGCCACGGCGGACTCGGCTTCGATCAAGCCAACATGGTCAAAATCCCAGGCCACCGAGCCCGAGGTACCCAGTTGCCCCTTGCGAAACAGCACGCGCATTTCAGGCGCCGTGCGCTTGACGTTGTCGGTCAGGCACTCCACCATCACCGCCACCTGGTGCGGTGCAAAGCCTTCGTAGATGACGTGCTCATAGTGCACCGCCTCGCCGCCAATGCCGGCACCCTTCTTGATGGCGCGCTCCAGCGTGTCCTTGGGCATGGACACCTTGCGTGCCTGCTCCACCACCAGGCGCAAACGCGCATTGCTGGCCGGGTCTGCGCCCCCACGGGCAGCCACCTGGATTTCCTTGACCAGCTTGCCAAAGAGTTTTCCCTTGGCATCGGCCACCAAAGCCTTGCCCTTTGCCTTCCACTGTGCGCCCATAAACGGATTCCTTGCGGTACTGGCATTTGCGGTGCCAGACTCAAAAATTTGAAGATGGATGTTTATACACCTGAGGCTGGGCTGTTAACCTGATCGCACCGCTACTGACCCACGAAGACTTGATGCTTAACACTCTGTGGCTGGGATTTTTCGTCACCTCGGCCATCGCCGCGCTGGTGCAATGGCTCGCTGGCGGCAACGCGCAGGTATTTGCCGCCATGGTCGAGGCCCTGTTTGCCATGGCCAAGCTCTCGGTCGAGGTGATGCTGCTGCTGTTTGGCACCCTCACCCTCTGGCTCGGTTTTTTGCGCATTGCAGAGCGCGCCGGCCTGGTCGAATCCCTGGCACGCTGGCTGTCGCCGCTGTTTGCGCAGCTGATGCCCGGCGTGCCGCGCGGCCACCCGGCGCTGGGCCTGATGACGCTGAACTTTGCCGCCAATGCGCTGGGCCTGGACAACGCGGCCACGCCCATTGGCCTCAAGGCCATGCATTCGCTGCAAAGCCTGAACCCCGAGCCCCAGACTGCCACCAATGCGCAAATCCTGTTCCTGGTGCTCAACGCCTCGTCGCTCACGCTGCTGCCCGTCTCCATCTTCATGTACCGCCTGCAACAAGGCGCGCCTGACCCGACCCTGGTGTTTGTGCCCATCCTGCTCGCCACCTCGGCCTCCACGTTGGTGGGGCTGCTCACCGTAGCTTTTGTGCAGCGGCTGCCGCTGTGGCGCCCGGTGGTGCTGGCCTACCTGCTGCCGCTGGCCCTCTGCATTGCCGCGCTGGTCGCCTTCCTCTCCACGCTGAACGCCACGGCGCTGGCCAGCCTGTCGTCCCTCACCGGCAACCTGACGCTGTTTGGCCTGGTGCTGCTGTTCGTGCTGCTGGGCGCCTGGCGCCGCGTGCCGGTGTACGAGGCCTTTGTCGAAGGCGCACGCGACGGTTTCGACGTGGCGCGCAGCCTGCTGCCCTACCTGGTCGCCATGCTCTGCGCCGTGGGCGTGCTGCGCGCATCCGGCGCATTGGGCTACGCACTCGACGCTATCCGCTGGCTGGTCGAAGGCGCCGGCTGGGACACGCGCTTTGTCGATGCGCTGCCGACCGCGCTGGTCAAACCGTTCTCAGGCAGCGCCGCCCGCGCCATGCTGATCGAGACCATGCAGGCCAAGGGCGTAGACAGCTTCCCCGCCCTGGTCGCCGCTACGGTGCAGGGCAGCACGGAAACCACGTTTTATGTGCTGGCGGTGTACTTTGGCGCGGTGGGCATTCAGCGGGTGCGGCACGCGGTGCCTTGTGCGCTGTTGGCGGAGCTGGCGGGGGTGTTGGCGGCGATTGGGGTTTGCTATTGGTTTTTTGGCTAGGATTTCAAGCAAAATTGGCCTATAGCGCTTATCAGATAAGCGCTGACAGCTATGAATTTTGATGACAAATAGGGCCAGAAAGAAACGGCTGCTGCAGCTAAATAGCGAAGTCTGAGTCAGCAGGGTTGCGCTGGCCCATTCACTCGATTGGTGCAAGACGGTCTGCGACGCTGAGCGACTGGTGCCGACCCAAAGCAATCTTTCGATCCTCCACACTTCGAACATCAATTAGCCGTAGAAGACCGACATAAAGTGGGCGCAAATAATATCCGGCCTCGGTCAAGCGCATCGAAAAAGGCCTCAATGACAGCAACCGAGTTATCCTCGGTAACATCAAAACATTCGGGGAGGAAGGCGATCTGACTCTTAAAGGTTAGTTTCTCCAGCATCGCATGATAAAAACCACCATCTCCATAACTCGCGGGCTTGCCAACAGCCTCAATAGCATTTTGTCTTGGCTAGAAAGCAAAGACGGCTCGGCCGGTACCCAAGCGAAGTTTGTGGATCTGGCACCAACTGATAAGGCGGACAAGGACGGTATATATTCCGAAGCGATTCTGTTTGCGACGAACAACACGAAGGTTTCCAATATTGCCCTAACTGGTCCCTATGGTTCAGGAAAGAGCAGCATCATCCAATCCTTCCTGAAGAAATATCCGCGGCCTGCACTTCATATCTCTCTCGCTGCGTTCGTTCCCGAGGCTGATTCGAACGGCGAGAAGGTGAGCCGCCAAGAGATTGAGAGAAGTATCCTGCAGCAGATGCTGTATGGTGCTGACGCAAACAAACTCCCGCTGTCACGATTTAAAAGAATCCAGTCGCCCAGTGTTTGGTCGATCTTTAAGTCTTTTTATATAACGATTGGAATTCTTGCACTTTGGTATGTGTTTAGTCAGCGAGCAGATATCATTAACGGCACCTTTTTCACTCCGCTCGCGCTCAGCAATGGATTCAATCTGGGGACTTGCGCCTTCGCAGTAATGTTTCTATGGATGACACTGCATCAATTTTACGTTGCTAGCTTCGGCCTGTCACTCAAGAGCATCTCGTTGAAGGACATTGAGATAAGGCCTACATATGATGATCAGACATCAATACTGAATCGCCACCTAGACGAAATACTCTATTTCTTCCAATCAACCGATTACGATCTTGTAATCATCGAGGATCTAGATCGATTCAACGACGCCGAGATTTTTGTCACACTGCGCGAAATTAATAGCCTCGTAAACGAAAACTCCGGCGTAAAACGGGCCATCAGGTTCCTCTACGCCTTGCGCGATGACATGTTTATCAACACCGATCGAACCAAGTTCTTCGAATTTATTATTCCCGTAATACCGATCATCAATACGTCAAATTCGATCGATATGGTATTGGTGCAAGGGAGAAGACTTGCACTCGATGATCGTCTCGATCGGCAGTTTCTAAGAGAGGTCTCACGTTACCTGAACGACCTGAGGTTGATTCAGAACATTTTTAATGAATACGCCATTTACGTAGCCAATTTGGAAACTGATGGAGAGAACCTGCTTGACGCCAACAAGCTTCTCGCGATCCTGATCTATAAAAACGTCTATCCAAGGGACTTTGAGCAATTGCACCGCGGCGCGGGGAATCTCGCTGAAATACTGAATCACCAACACGAGCTTATTAGGCATGGTGAAGCCAGATATAGGACCGAGATCGAGGAATTCGAAAATCGACTTGAAGTTGCCGAGCGACAGACGCCTTCAGACCTGGGAGAGTTGCGGAAAATCTACGCCATGGCTCTGATTGAGAAGCTTCCAGCGGGTGCTGTGTACGTCAGTCTTGAAAATCAGGAATGGATCGCGCTTCCCCAACTAGTTAGTCACGATTCGTTCGAAAAACTGATTGAGGCACCGCGTATACGCCTCCGCGATGCCAATAACTACTCAAATTGGGTCGATATTTCAAAATTGCAAACTGAGGTGGACTCTCAAAAATCCTACCTGCAACGCAAGGATGAGATCGAAAGTAAAGGGTCTGATCGTAAGAACAAGGTGCTGCGCCGAATACACGATCTCAGATTAAAAATCCCAACACTTCGCATGATTAAGCTCAATGAGCTGTTGCGTTTAAATGCCGACCACATAGAGGAGATTTTCAAAGGTTTCGAAGAGAATGGAGAACTCGCCCGCTTTTTGATCTTAGAAGGCCATCTCGACGACACCTACTACCAATACACCTCACTATTTCACTCAGGCCGCTTGTCGCCCAATGACAACAGGTTTCTGATCCAAATTCGGGCATTTGTCACTCCTGAGCCGAATTTTCCGCTCGACAATCCTAAAGAGGTCATCGCAGCGATGCGAGATGAGGACTTCCGACAGAGCTATGTCTTGAACGTTAAGCTCGTCGATAACCTTCTGAAGGATCAGAGTCTTTACCCTGATCAAGCAAAGAAACTTTTCGAGCTTCTCTCATCTGAATTCGAGAGGTGCGAAGACTTTTTCAGTGCCTATTACACCAGCGGCCTAGATGTTTCAGCGCTACTTCTGGGGTTAGTCAACGCTTGGAAAAAGCTTGTACCAGCTGCCATTGCCAGCCCCAACAGTATCTCCCACGTTACCCGACTGATTGCGAATCTACCGGTAAGCTCGCTCAAAACGCTCGCCGGGGACTATGACGGACTATCAGAGTTTGTTGCAGAGAACCTTCCAGAAATTCTGGTGCACTTGCCCGAACTAGCACCAGAACGCCTTGAATGCCTCGACTTTGAGGTCAAGGATCTAGCTGCAATCAAAGAACACTCTGAAATTGTACGCTTCATGTTCGAGGAGGGACGGTACGGGCTCACGATAACGAACCTCGAATATGTCTACCAAGAGATTTTGGGACAGGGCGATCTCAAGTCAATGCGCGCGAGAAATTTCACTACCATTCGTTCAACGAATAACGCACCCTTGATAAAAAGGGTGGAAGGTGACTTTAATCTTTACCTGAGCGATATTCTTTTAGAGTTGCAAAGAAATTCAGAGGAGGACGTCCCTGCTATTCTAGCCATTCTTAGCCAGGATACACTTGATCAAGATGATGTTCGGAAGTTTCTTGAAAGGCAGATGAACCGACTACCGACTCTAGAGGGTGTGCCTGAAAAATTTCACGCAACACTGTTCCAGCTAAATGCGATTGAAGCGACCTGGATGAATTGTCTCGCCTTCATAGAAACTGATGGGTTTGAGAAAGATATCCTAATTGAGTATCTTGATCTAGATGGTGTCCGTGCGACCATTCTGCAACATCCCATACCAAGCGACTCGAACTCACTGAATCTGCGACATTTCCTCGTCAATGCGGGTTCGCTGTCTGATGCCGCTTACAAAGATTATGTCCACGCTCTGCCGAATTCATTCAAAACGCTGCCTAAAGGACTCGAGCCAATCAAGCTTCGAATCCTGATATCTGAGGGAAAAATCAAATTCAATAAGGAAAGCTTCGATGCACTCGCTGATATTGAGGATTTGCAGGTACTATTCGTCGCGACCAACCTCGACACATATCTGACTGATCCCAACATCTTTGCACTTGACGACGACTTTCGAGAGGAGCTTCTACGATCTGATGTTGATAATGCAGGCAAGCTCGGGGTGGTTGAATTGATGGACTTGGAGGCGCTCGTGGACCTTCCAGAACGATCAGCACTTATCGGTCAAATTATTAGTAACGCAGATGCCAACATATCTAAGATTGGCGGGAGTAGTGCGCAGTCCTTAATAATACATTCTAGACCTACAGCGACGCAGATTTCACTCTTTAACAAATATCATGCTCTTATGTCAGATGACGAAGTGCGTCATGTCTTGGCTAATCTGCCCCATCCATTTTCCGAAATTAAAACGGGGTATTTCACGCCGAGACTGAAAAACACCCCCGCGAATCGGGATTTTGTCAAGTGGCTTGATTCAAGAAATATTATCTCGTCATGGGGTGAGGATCGCTTATTTACTGATGATATAAAAGTGAATCTTTATAGACGTTGATAAGCGGATCCCAAACTCTGCACTGTCTCGGCGTCAGGCATACCCTACCTGAAGCGGGCACACACCGAACGACCGGTTTTGGCCGAGACCAGCCGCTCATCTTCTCGAATTTGAATGCGCTGCCTCAGACAGAAACGGCAAAGAACCTGCGCTGCGCCCACCGTTCCGGGATTGGGGTCTGAGCACGAGTTTCGCTGCGCGAAATCGTGATCCGACCCTAATGCCTGCGCGAATGCTGGCGCCAATGCCAGAAAAAATATAGCCAAAATAGCCTCTGGCGCTTATCCCATAAGCGCTACCAGCTATCAATTCAGGAACGATCTGGCGGCGCAGCCACCAAATCCCACTCCGCCACCTGCTCGTTCGTGGCCACCAACCGCCCCACCAGCAGCTTGATAAACGCCTTGTCAAAGCACGACTGCAGCGCCTCCGAAGCCCCCCGCAGCGCCGGGTTGCGCACTTTGAGCACCAGCACCTCGCTCTCGGCCACGGCGGTGGCGGTGCGCAGGGGGGATTCGGGGCGCAGGTAGGTCATTTCGCCGAAGGTGACGCCGGCATTCAGCGTGCACAGCTGCCAGTTCTGGCGGTGGATGCCCACTTGGCCCTCGATGAGGATGCAGAACGAATCGCCCGGCGCGCCCTCGCGCATCAGCGCGGTGCCGCGCGGCACGCGGCGCCAGTTGCCCAGGCGCATGAGCTCCCACAGAGCGACGTCGTGAAAATCGGCAAAAAACGGCAGTGCACGCAGGCGGGTGAAGCGCTCGGTTTCGGTGTCCTGCGACCTCTGGCGTGGCAAAGCGCGCGAGATGGCCGTCAGCGCTTCGGCCCAATCGGCCCAGCGGCGAAAGCGGTCTTGCGGCGCCTTGGCGAGCGCGCGCAGCACAAAGGCATCGACCTCGGGCGGGAGCGAGGCGCGCAGTAGGCCAGGGGCAGTGGGCTCGTCGTTACTGATACGGTACATCGTGGCGAAATCGGTTTCGCCATCGAAGGGTCGCCGCCCCGTGAGCAGCTCGTACAGCACCACGCCCAGCGAAAACATGTCGCTGTGGTGCGTGAGCGATTCTTCCCGCACCTGCTCGGGCGACATGTACGAGGGCGAGCCGACCAGGCCGGCGAGCTGCGTGGCATCGCTGCGGGTAGAAAGCGCGGCGCCAAAATCGACCAGTTTCACGTCGCCGTCCTGCTCCAGCAAGATGTTGGCGGGTTTGATGTCGCGGTGCACCAGGCCCTGGCGCTCGGCGTATTCGAGCGCGTGGCCGCACTTGAAGGCGATGTCGAGCACCTGCGCCAGTGGCAGCAGCGCATCGGCGCTGGCGTGATGGGACAGCGGCTGGCCGTTCAGGTACTCAAACACCAGGTACGGCGGTTCGGCCGTTTCGTCGGCGTCGAGCAGGCGCACGATGTTGGGGTGGCGCAGCCGCGCGGCCAGGGCGGCTTCCTGCTGGAGCTGGCGCCGGTGGCGTGCGCCAAGCTGCGGGTCGGCCAGCAGGTGCGCGTGCATCTGCTTGACCGCGACTTTGCGGCCGCGCAGGCCGTCGAGCCCCAAATACACCACACCGCTGGCACCGCGGCCCAACTCGCGCTCGATGCGGTATTTGCCAATGGCGGTGGGGGCGGCGCTCATGTCAGTGCTCAGGCACGACGACTTCCGCCCAGTCGTACAGGGCGCCCAAAATTTCCTCGGCGCGTTCGTCGGCGGTCTCGGACAGCGCGTCGATGCGCTCAAACAGCGCCTCGGCCGTCAGCGCCCCGCCCTGGCCGTGCAACAGGCAGTCGGTGCGGTGCTGCAGCCAGCGGGCTTGTTCTTCGGGCGTGAGGGTGGACGCAAAATTGCGCGCGCGGTAGCGAAACAGCAGTTCGCCCAGGCGCGGATCGTCAAAGCTGGTGCGCGCAGCGGCCAGTTGTGCGCCGGTCATGCTGCGCAGCTCGTCGAGGCGGCGGCGGTCGGTGTTGCCGACGAAGCCGCCGTACAAATCCTGTTCCACATCGGGTGCGGGCTCTTGCGGGCGCGCGAACACGGCGGGCCAGATGGCGCTCATGTCGGGCAGCGCGCGGGCCCATTCGGCGTGCTGCGCCGCCTGGGCCAGGTCAATGTGCCAGCGCTGTGCCAGGGCGGGGGTCAGCGTGTTCACATTGCCCACCACCATGGGCGACTTGTTCAGGTGCACCGTCTTGATGGGCAGGCGCGTGACGCCTTCTGGCAGGTCTGCGGCCCGGGTAAACATGCGCAGGCGCAGCGTATCGGTGTCAAGCAGGGCCAGTTCGCGCGGGTCGTGCGCCAGGTCCCAGGCGATGATTTCGTTCTTGTTGGTCGGGTGGCTGGCCAGCGGCCACATCACGGCGAGACACCCGCGCTCGGCTGGGAACATGCCTGAGACGTGCAGGAATGGCCGCGCCGTCTGCGCCGTGGCGGGCAGGCGCAGCTCGGCGGCCACGCGGTCTTTCTTGTGCAGGCTGAACGCAAAGTCGAACAGCCGGGGGTTGTGCTGGCGCAGCAGCCGCGCCAGGGCGATGGTGGCGCGCACGTCTGACAGCGCATCGTGCGCGGCCTCGTGCAGCAGGCCGTTGGCTTTGCTCAGGTGCTCGAGCTTGAAGCTCTGCGTGCCGTCCTCTTTGGTGGGCCAGACGATGCCGCCCGGCCGCAGCGCATAGGCCAGACGCACCACGTCGAGCAGGTCCCAGCGGCCGCACCGGTTCTGCCACTCGCGCGCATAAGGGTCGATGAGGTTGCGCCAGAACATGAAGCGCGTGATCTCATCGTCAAACCGGATGGTGTTGTAGCCCACGCCGATGGTGCCGGGCTGCGCCATCTCGGCTTCGATCATGGCGGCAAACTCGCGCTCGGGCACGCCGCGCTCCCAGGCGATCTGCGGCGTGATGCCGGTGATGAGGCAGGCCTCAGGATCGGGCAGGTAGTCGTTGGCCGGTTTGCAGTACAGCATGACCGGATCGCCGATCTCGTTCAACTCGGCATCGGTGCGGATGGCGGCAAACTGCGCCGGGCGGTCGCGCCGGGTGTTGGCGCCAAAGGTTTCGTAGTCGTGCCAGAGGAAGGTGTGGGAGGACATGCGCGGCGCAGGTGCTTGAAACGGAGATGGAGGGAATGTAACCGGTGCGGGGCCTGCCATTGAAGAAATATGGGTGTTTTGTGCCTTTAGCTCTTTGCCAGAAAGCGCCAAAAGCTATCGAATCTATAGCATTTCAATCAACCACGGGGTTCGTCGGTCACCAAAGCCTTGGTCAGCACAAGCCTCTGTGCCTGGGTTAGCATTCGTAACAGCCCTTCCACCCCACTCCCGATCCGTTCATTTTTTCCCACACGAATCCATGGTTGCAACCGTCATCGTCGGCATGCTGTGCGTGCATTTGCTGTGCTTTGGCGGAATGTTCCTGCTGATCGGCGCGCGCCTGCATGGCAAAAAGATGGGCATGGATGCTTTCGCTGTCGGCAACCTGCTGCTGGGCTCGGCCTACGTCCTGCAACTGCTGGGCGGGCCGCCGGGCTGGAACCTGATGAGCGTGCTCAACCATACGCTGACCCTCTGCGTGCCGGCCGTTTTTTGGGTGGGCGCCATGCGTTTTTTCGACCGCCCTGCGCCGCTGTGGCGCCCGCTGATCACACTGGCGCTGGCCTACACCGCCCTGCAGTTGCTGGTGCAGTGGACGCTGGGGTCGGTGGCCCGCTACGCCATGCTGTCCGGCCTGTCGGCACTGGCTTTTCTGGCCATGATGGTCACCGTCATCTACGGCGTGCGCACCTTCGCCAGGCAACTGCATATCGAGATGGTGCTGTTCGCCGTCCTTATCGGCGGCATTTGCGCGCTGAACGCCGCGAAGTTCGTGAACGTCCTGACAGGAGGGCTGCAGACACTGGACATGGGAAGCCGTTTCCAGATGGTGTTCTACATCTACATGTCTTTCCTGGCCACCGTGCTGGCGCCTTCGATGATCTGGCTGGTGCTGCGCCGCCTGACGGACGATCTGCGCGCCATGGCGGCACGCGATCCACTGACGCAATTGTTGAACCGGCGCGGCCTGAGCGAGGCGCTGGAGGCGTATTTCCGTTCGCGCACTGCAGTGCCTGCGCACCTGTTTATCGTGGACATCGACTATTTCAAGCGCATCAACGACGCCTACGGCCACAAGGCAGGCGATACGGTGCTGTGCCATGTGGCCGACGTGTTGCGTGAGAACGCGCGCAAGGGAGATCTGACATCCCGCGTGGGTGGCGAGGAGTTCGTCGCCGTCTGTCTGGAAACAGACAGTGCGGGCGCGATGCGCCTGGCCCATCGCCTGCGTGCAGCCATTGAAGACCATCAGATACCCATCCGTGGCGGCGAATCCATCCATTGCACGGCCACCATCGGGGTGTCGCAGAGTTTTGCCAGTGTGGACGAGTTTGACAGCGCCATGCAGCAGGCCGATGCCGCGCTCTACCGTGGCAAGGAAGCCGGACGCAACCGGGTGGAACGCAGCAATGACGGCGACTCCACGCCCGCCCCCTGAATAACGCACGCGCATAGATTCATCACCTGATTCCATTTCTAAATCACCCGTGTCGTTGTTGCTTTGCCTTGCCGTGCTACAGCACTGATCGTAGGCTTCGCGCCTAGACACGAATGATTTGGAAACAGAATTAGCCATCAGACGCATGCCAATAAAGCGCCAAAAGCTATTGATTCAATAGCAAAAAAGCCAGCCACCTCGGCGGTGGCTGGCTTTGCACTGGCAGGCGGCACACAGGTGCGGCCAGGACCGGGCTTACCCGGCGGTCGCCTCTTCCGGCTCTGCAGGCTCCGACTTGGCCAACCGTTCCTTCTTGGGCAGCGGCTGAATGTCCAGAAGCACCTCGCCCGTTTCGACACCCTTCTCGTCCGTCTTGACGTCCATGTCCACCGTCAGGCGGCCACCGTCCTGCAAGCGGCCAAAGAGCAACTCGTCTGCCAAGGCGCGGCGAATGGTGTCCTGGATCAGGCGCTGCATAGGGCGTGCGCCCATGAGAGGGTCGAAGCCCTTCTTGGCCAGGAACTTGCGCAGCGTGTCGGTGAAGGTGACTTCCACCTTCTTCTCGGCCAGTTGCGTTTCCAATTGCAGCAGGAACTTGTCCACCACGCGCAGGATGATCTGCTCGTCCAGCGCCTTGAAGCTGACGATGGCGTCCAGCCGGTTGCGGAATTCGGGCGTGAACAGGCGCTTGATGTCGCCCATTTCGTCGCCCGCCTGGCGCGGGTTGGTAAAGCCAATGGTGGCCTTGTTCATGGTCTCGGCACCCGCGTTGGTCGTCATGATGATGATGACGTTGCGGAAGTCGGCCTTGCGTCCGTTGTTGTCGGTCAGCGTGCCGTGGTCCATGACCTGCAGCAGCACGTTGAAGATGTCTGGATGCGCCTTCTCGATTTCATCGAGCAGCAACACCGAGTGCGGCTTCTTGGTCACGGCTTCGGTCAACAGGCCACCCTGGTCAAAGCCCACGTAGCCGGGGGGCGCACCAATCATGCGACTGACGGCATGGCGTTCCATGTACTCCGACATGTCGAAGCGGATCAGCTCGATGCCCAGAATATAGGCCAGCTGCTTGGCTGCTTCGGTCTTGCCCACGCCCGTGGGGCCGCTGAACAGGAACGAACCAATCGGCTTGTCACCCTTGCCCAGGCCCGAGCGGGCCATTTTGACGCTGGACGCAAGCACTTCGAGCGCCTTGTCCTGGCCAAACACCACGCTCTTGAGGTCGCGCTCCAGCGTTTGCAGCTTGCCCCGATCGTCGTTGGACACGTTGGCCGGGGGAATGCGGGCGATTTTTGCCACGATTTCCTCGATCTCGGTCTTGCCGATGGTCTTCTTGCGCTTGCTGGGCACCAGGATGCGCTGTGCGGCGCCCGCCTCGTCGATCACGTCGATGGCCTTGTCGGGCAAATGGCGATCGTTGATGTACTTGGCGCTCAACTCTGCCGCAGCCTGCAGTGCCGCCGCAGCATATTTCACGCTGTGGTGCTCTTCGAAGCGCGATTTCAGACCCTTGAGGATGTCGATGGTCTCCTGCACGGTAGGCTCAACCACATCCACCTTCTGGAAACGGCGCGACAGCGCAGCGTCTTTTTCAAAGATGCCACGGTATTCCGTGAACGTGGTGGCACCGATGCATTTGAGTGCACCAGAGCTGAGCGCCGGCTTGAGCAGATTGGACGCATCCAGCGTGCCACCCGAGGCCGCCCCCGCACCAATCAGCGTGTGGATTTCGTCAATGAACAAGATGGCGTTGGGCTTGTCCTTGAGGGACTTGAGAACCCCCTTGAGACGCTGCTCAAAATCACCCCGGTATTTCGTACCCGCCAGCAAGGCACCCATATCGAGCGAATACACCACGGCCTCGGCCAGAATCTCGGGCACGTCGTTTTGTGTGATGCGCCAGGCGAGGCCCTCGGCAATGGCGGTTTTACCCACGCCGGCCTCACCCACCAGCAGTGGGTTGTTCTTGCGGCGGCGGCACAGAATCTGAATGGTGCGCTCCACCTCGAAGTGGCGGCCAATCAGGGGATCGATCTTGCCGTCCTTGGCCAGCTGGTTGAGGTTTTGCGTGAACTGCTCCAGGGGCGAGGCTTTCTCGCTCTTTTCGCCGCTCGGCCCTTCCTCGTTCTCTGCGGGGCCTTCCGACCCCTTGGCAGGCTCTGGCGGTTCGCCCTTTTTGATGCCGTGGGCAATGAAATTGACCACGTCCAGGCGCGTCACGCCCTGCTGGTGCAGGTAATACACGGCATGCGAGTCTTTCTCACCAAAGATGGCGACGAGCACGTTGGCGCCGTTCACCTCCTTCTTGCCATTGCCAGTGGACTGCACATGCATGATGGCGCGCTGGATGACGCGCTGGAAACCCAGCGTGGGCTGCGTATCCACCTCATCGGTACCTGCCACCTGGGGGGTGTTGTCTTTGATGAAGTTCGCCAAAGATGAGCGCAAATCATCGATATTGGCCGAACAAGCGCGTAAAACTTCAGCTGCGCTGGGGTTGTCGAGCAGGGCAAGCAACAAATGCTCGACGGTAATGAATTCGTGGCGTTGCTGGCGGGCCTCCACAAAGGCCATGTGCAAGCTTACTTCCAGTTCCTGGGCAATCATATGAACTCCTTTGTGCTTGCAGGTAAGGTATTGGTGGGTAGATCGGGGCGGACGGTCATTTATTCAACCGGCTCACTGACGCACTGCAGCGGATGACCTGCCTGATGTGCGGCATCGAGCACCTGATCGACCTTGGTGGCGGCAATGTCGCGCGAATACACGCCGCAGACACCTTTGCCGTCCAGATGGATCTTGAGCATGATCTGGGTGGCTGTTTCGCGGTCCTTGCTGAAAAACTCCTGCAAAACAACGATGACGAACTCCATGGGGGTGTAGTCGTCGTTGAGCATCAGCACCTGGTACATCTGCGGCGGCTTGGCCTTTTGGGTGCGCCGCTCCAGCACGACCGAACCGCCGTCGTCCGGCGAAGGCCGTTGCACGGCGGGCGCAGGGGAAATTGAAGGGGGTTTAGTTGCCATTAATTTCATTCTAGCGACCCGCGGATTCGATTGCTTGCAAGGGAAATATGACCACGATAGGGGCCATTTCAAACCCCGGGTCCTGACGCTTCATTCATAGACCACCACGGCATCGCCACCGGCGGCCTGGGCGCGCCAGGCCGCCAGCGCTGCATCGGTGGGATAGGTACGGTGGGCCTCGCTCAGCTGCAACTCTGCCGTGGCGCCCTGCCCCCCTGCAATGCAACGCACACCCAGGCGCACGCGCAGGCCATGCAGCAATTCACCTTGTTCAGTGCTCTCCCGGCGGGGTGAGAATTCACGCAGCAGGCGAGCGACTTCGGGCGGCTTATCTCCTACAGCCACGCGCAGGTATTTGCCAAAACGGCAGCGTGCGGTCGCCAGATCCATGACCTGCTGCACGATAAAACGGGCCTCAAAGCCGTTGCGCCCAGGTTGCAGGCGGCCACTGATGATGACCAGCTCATCGTCTTTGAGCTGGTCGCGGAACGCCGTGATGACGGCCTCGCTGGCCGACGCCTCTACCCTGCCCGCTCCATCGTCGAGTTGAAAAATCCCCTGCCTCCCGCGCTGGCCGTTGACCACGCGAAAGTCACTGACGATGCCGGCAACAGTCTGGGTTTCACGGCCTTCGCTCAACTCATCCAGTCGAGTCCGCACAAAACGGCCCACTTCCCGCGCAGATTCATCGAACAAATGGCCGGAGAGGTAAAAGCCCAGCGCCGATTTTTCGAACATCAAGCGCTCACGAACACCCCAGGGCGGCACATCCACCAGGTCGGGCTCCTGGGTACTGGAGCCGTGGGCATCGTCGCCCATCATGTCAAATAACCCGCCCTGGTTGACGTTGGCCAGGGTGGCTGTAGAAAAATCGAAGGCCCGATCCAGCGACGCCGAGAGCGCGGCGCGGTGTTGGTCAAGCGAATCAAAGGCCCCGGCCTTGATAAGCGCATCGACCGTGCGCTTGTTGATCTTGCTGCGGTCCACACGCACGCAGAAGTCAAACAAGCTGGTGAAAGGGCCGCACGTTGTACCCTGCGGCCCTTCGCCGCGGCCTTCGCGCGCAGCGACGATCGCCTCGATGGCTTGCTGGCCCGTACCCTTGACGGCGCCCAGGCCATAGCGGATCACGGTGTTGGTGACGGGCTCGAAACGGTAGCGCCCCCGGTTGATGTTGGGGGGTTCGAACTCCATTTTGAAGTTCTTGCGGGCGTCCTCGAACAAGACCTTGAGCTTGTCGGTATCGTCCATTTCCACGGTCATGTTGGCGCAGAAGAACTCGGCCGTGTAGTGCACCTTGAGCCAGCCCGTGTGGTAGGCCAGCAGCGAGTAGGCGGCGGCGTGCGACTTGTTGAAGCCGTAGCCCGCGAACTTCTCCATCAGGTCGAACACCTCGTCGGCCTTCTCCTGGCCGATGCCCTTCTCCGCAGCGCCCTTGCGGAAGATGGCACGGTGCTCGGCCATCTCCTCGGCCTTCTTCTTGCCCATGGCCCGGCGCAGCATGTCGGCGCCACCCAGGCTGTAGCCGCCCAGCACCTGGGCGGTCTGCATCACCTGCTCCTGGTAGACCATGATGCCGTAGGTCTCGGCCAGCACGGGCTCGACCAGCGGGTGCGGGTATTCCACCTCTTCCCGCCCGTGCTTGCGGTTCACGAAGCTCGGGATCAGATCCATGGGGCCCGGACGGTACAGGGCATTGAGGGCAATCAGGTCTTCAAGCCGCGAGGGCCGCGCCTCCTTGAGCATGCCTTGCATGCCCCGGCTTTCAAACTGGAACACGGCCTCGGTCTTGCCATCTGAAAACAGCTGGTAGGTTGCACGATCGTTGAGCGGGATGTTCTCGAAAGCGAAGCTCTCCTGTCCCTTGTGGCGCTGAACAATGAAGTCCTTGGCAATCTCCAGGATGGTCAGCGTGGCCAACCCCAAGAAGTCGAACTTCACCAGGCCAATGGCTTCCACATCGTCCTTGTCGTACTGGCTCACGGCCGAGTCGCTGCCGGGCTGCTGGTACAGCGGGCAAAAATCGGTGAGCTTGCCCGGCGCAATCAGCACGCCGCCTGCGTGCATGCCGATATTGCGCGTCATGCCTTCGAGCTTTTGCGCCATCTCGATGACGGTACGCACGTCCTCCTCTTTGCGCACGCGCTCGTAAAGCTGGGGTTCAAGCTCCAGGGCGTAGTTGTTTTTATCGCCGTCCTTTTTGGGATCCGGAGGGTATTGCAGCGTGTACGACATGCCCGGCTTGGCAGGCACGAGCTTGGAGATGCCATCACAGAACATGTAGCTCATGTCCATGACCCGGCCCACGTCACGAATGGCCGCCTTGGCCGCCATGGTGCCAAAGGTAGCGATCTGGCTGACGGCGTCCTTGCCGTACTTGTCCTTCACATAGTCGATCACCCGATCGCGGTTGGCCTGACAGAAGTCGATGTCAAAGTCGGGCATGGATACCCGCTCGGGATTGAGGAAACGCTCGAACAGCAGGTTGTATTGCAAGGGGTCAAGGTCGGTGATCTTGAGCGCATAGGCCACCAACGAACCCGCGCCCGATCCCCGACCCGGCCCCACCGGACAGCCATTGCTTTTGGCCCACTGGATAAAGTCGCCCACGATGAGGAAGTAACCCGGAAACCCCATCTTGAGGATGGTGCCTAGTTCGAATTCCAGGCGCTCCACGTACCGCGCACGCTGCTGGTCGCGCACGGCAGCGTCCGGGTAGAGATGCGCCAGCCGGTCCTCAAGGCCCTCGAAAGACGCCACCCGAAAATACTCTTCAATGGGCATGCCGCCGGGCGTGGGGAAGTTGGGCAGTTGCGGTTTGCCCAGCACCAGCGACAAATTGCAGCGCTGCGCGATCTCGGCTGTGTTGGCCACGGCCGAGGGCACATCGGCAAACAACGCTTCCATCTGCGCGGCAGATTTGAAATACTGCTCACGGGTAAAGCGGCGCACGCGGCGGGCATTGCCCAGGATTTCCCCCTCGGCAATGCACACCCGCGCTTCGTGCGCTTCGTAATCCTCCGGGGCGGCAAACTGCACCGGATGGGTGGCGACCACCGGTAGGTTCAGACGCACCGCCAACTGCACAGCAGCCACCACATGGGCTTCGTCGTCCGGGCGCCCGGCACGCTGCACTTCCAGATAAAAACGGTGCGGGAATATGCCCGCCAGCCGCAGCGCAAGGTCAGCGCCGCCGGTCTCATCTCCCCGTACCAGGGCTTGCCCCACCGGCCCGGCCTGGGCTCCCGACAACGCAATCAGCCCTTCGCCCAGCTCCTGCAGCCATTGCCAGGTGCAGACCGCCAGGTTTTTCACCACATTGCGTGTCCAGGCGCGTGCCAGCAACTCCGAAAGGTTCAGATAGCCCTGCGGGCCTTGCACCAACAGCACCAGGCGTGTGGGAGCAGCGGCCCCCTCGCCCTCGAGCAGGATCTCGGCGCCCAGGAGCGGCTTGACACCCTTGCCTCGCGCTGCCTTGTAAAACTTGATGGCGCCAAACAGGTTATTGAAGTCGGTGATGGCCAGCGCAGGCTGGCCATCGGCGGCGGCGGTGGCAACCACCTCGTCGATGCGGTTGGTGCCGTCAACGACGGAAAATTCGGTGTGCAGGCGCAAATGAACAAACATGCAGGCATTGTAGAAAGCCCCAGGCCCTCCGCCCGGACGCAATCGATCAGCAGCGCCCCGGGCGACCCGTGACCGCTACAATGGCCCGCTCTCGTCCTACGCCGCCACCGGCTGCGGTGTCCCAGGAATTTCCTTGTTTTTGCCAGAAAGCTGCCTGCCATGCTGCGTGCACCCATTGCGATCGTCCCTGTCCTGTTGGCTGCGAGCCTGCTTACCGCAGGCTGCTCCAGCACTCCGGAAGACAAGACCGCAGGCTGGACCACCGAACGCATCTATGCAGAGGCCCGCGACGAGCTCAATGGTGGCAGCTATGACAAGGCCGTACCCTTGTTTGAAAAACTCGAAGGCCGCGCCGCCGGCACGCCGCTGGCACAGCAGGCCCAGCTCGACAAGGCTTATGCACAGTACAAGGGTGGCGAGAAAGCCCAGGCGTTGGCAACGCTGGACCGCTTCATGAAGCTGCACCCGGCCAGCCCGGCGCTGGACTACGCGCTCTACCTCAAGGGACTGGTCAATTTCAATGACAACCTGGGCATGTTCTCGTGGTTGTCGCAGCAGGACCTGTCGGAGCGCGACCAGAAGGCCGCCAAAGACTCTTTTGAGTCCTTCCGTGAGTTGACCACCCGCTTTCCCGAATCCCGCTATGCCCAGGATGCACGTCTGCGAATGACCTACATCGTCAACTCGCTGGCGCAGTACGAAGTGCATGTGGCGCGCTACTACTTTCAGCGGGGTGCTTACGTGGCTGCCATCGCCCGGGCACAAAGCGCGCTGGCCGACTACCAGGCCGTACCAGCCACCGAAGAGGCCCTGTACATTCTGATCCAGTCCTACGATGCCCTGGGACTGACCCAATTGCGTGATGACGCCCGCCGCGTCATGGACACCACCTTTCCGCAAAGCAGCTACATGCAGCACGGCCTCAAGGGCAAGACGAATCCTTGGTGGAAGTTCTGGTGAGCGCATCCAGCGCTTGGGCAAACTCCTGCTCTGACTGAAGCTGGCGCATGGGCGGCAAGGCTGCCAGCAATTGCCGACCATAGCCTTTGGTCACCAGCCGCGTATCACCAATCACCAGAACACCGGCATCTGATTCATGCCGAATCAGGCGGCCGGCCCCTTGCCGCAGCGCCACCGCGGCCTCGGGCAACGAATAGTTTTTGAAAGAGCGGTGCCCAGCCTGCTCAATGCGGTGTGAACGCGCCTTGACCAAAGGATCATCCGGGGGCGGAAAAGGCAGTTTATCGATCACTACCATTTGCAGCGCATCCCCCGGCACGTCAAACCCTTCCCAGAACGACGCGGACGCCACCAAAATGCAGCCTGCCTGTCCCTGGCTGCTTCCGATGCGAAACCGGTCCATCAATCGGCGTTTTGCTCCCTGGCCCTGCACCAGGACTTCCAGCCCCGCCGAACCATCCGCAAACCGTGCCTGCAGCAGATGACCGAGCAGGCGCAGGGCCTTGAGGGTGGTCGTCAGCACCAGGGTGCGTCCGCCCAAACGCTGCGCAGCATCTCCCACCAGCTGGGCCAGTTGCGGGCCGTGCTGCAGGTCAGTGGGCGACACCAGATGCCGAGGCACGTACACCGCCGACTGGGCCGCGTAATCAAACGGGCTTTCCACACGCAGGACTTCGGCACCCTGCAGGCCGCAAGGCTCGGTAAACCAGCGCAGTTGGGGATCGGTTCCCAGCGTTGCCGAGGTGAAGATCCAGGCACGTGCGCGCTCCTGATTTTCACCCGGCCTGCGACCAGTCTCCTCGCCATCGGTTACCGCCAAGGAGTCTTGCAACCGCGCCTGCATAGAGACCGCAATATCAAGCGGCGCCTCTACCATCTGCAATTGGGTGCCCGCCTCCACCCAGCGCACAGCGTCATGCGCACAAGGCCCGGCAAACTGTTCCAGGCTTGCCAGAATCGCCAGGCTGCGCTCTTGCAAGCGCGCAAAATCCGGAGCCATCGCGCACACCACCTCCAGCGACTGGAGTGCCTGGCGACAGGCCTGCATGACCTGGGCCAATGCACCGTGCCAGGCGACGGCAGAAAGGCCTTCGGGTACCTCGCCCTCCCAGGGCAGGCGAGTCGCAGGCCAGACTTTGTCGGACAGTAATCGCAGGTCACGGGCTGCACGTTCCATCTGCACGCCCAGCCCTTGCCAGTCGGCCATGCCACGCGCGCGCTGCAAGCCCACGGCCAGCAGGTCTCGCGCAAAATCCAGCAATTGCCCCGTGCCAAGCTGCCGTCCAAGAAACAGAACTCCCGTTTCATTGAGTTGGTGGGCTTCATCGAACACCACTACGCGCACTGTGGGCAGCAATTCAGCTATGCCTGATTCACGCACTGCACTGTCTGCGAAGAATAGGTGGTGGTTGATGACCACGATATCGGCCTCCAAGGCTTCACGCCGCGCCTGGAGCACATGGCACTGTCGAAACTGCGGGCATTGCGAGCCTAGGCAGTTGTCGCGCGTCGACGTGGCCAGCGGGATGGCCGCCGACCGTTCATCCAGTGCGGGCAGTTCTGCCAGATCTCCGGAGCGGGTGGTCTGGGCCCACAGCTCGATGCGGGCCAGCGTCTGTGCCACGCTGCCGTCATGGACGGCGCTGTGCTGGCGGGCCTGCTCAAGCCGATGCAGGCACAGGTAACTGCCCCGGCCCTTGAGCAGCGCCGTGCGCACGGGCAGGCCCAGCGCCTGCACCAGGCGCGGCAAGTCCCGCGCATGTAACTGGTCCTGCAAGGCCTTGGTGGCGGTGGAGAGCAGCACCTTCTCACCGCTGAGCAGTGCCGGCACCAGGTAAGAAAAAGTTTTACCCACGCCGGTGCCCGCTTCAACCACCAGCACACCACCCTGCTCTATGGTCCGGGCCACCGCCAGCGCCATACGCAGCTGGCCCGGCCGGGGCCGAAAATCGGCTTCGGTGCGAGAGAGCGCCCCCCCGGGCGCAAACGACTGCTCCACACACCGGGCAAGCGATGAGAGGGGGTTTTCGAGGGGTGTTTGCGACAAATCCAAGACAGAGCGGGCCCCTGGGGGCGTCGTGGCATGGTAAAAACGCCACACAGCGCTTGATAATACGCGCTCTAATGGTCTGTCCAGGTTCCGGCAATCTCTGCTTCATCCACAATCAACGGAATGTCCAAAGCGATTCGCCTCAGCGCCTCAACCGGCATCCACAAAGGTGACCGGGAATACCAGCAGGATCAGGTCGCCCTGCTCTCGCATCCGCGCTACAACGGCTGCGTTCTAGCGGTGCTGGCCGATGGCATGGGGGGCCGCAGCGGGGGCCGCAAGGCCTCTGATCAGGTCATGCTGACCGCACGCCAGTTGTTCGAGCGCTACTCTCCCGAAACCGATGATCCTGTGACCATGCTCAAAGCCCTGGTGCAGGAAGCGCATATCGTCATCCGGCTGACCGCCATCACGTCAGAGCAAGAACCCCACAGCACCATTACAGCCTTCCTCATCAATCCAAGGGGGGACTGCCACTGGGCACATGCGGGGGATTCGCGGATCTATCATTTCCAAAATGGCCGCATGATGCACCGCACCAGCGACCATTCGTACGTGCAGGCATTGGTAGACCGGGGCGAGATCACCGAAGCCGAGGCCAACAACCACCCGCATTCCAACATTCTGGTGGGTTGCCTGGGCACCGAGAGCGACCCGCCTATCGCCACCCACATGATTCACCAACTGCATCCGGGCGATGTGCTGCTGGCCTGCAGTGATGGCGTATGGCACTATTTTTCTCCCACCGAACTGGGTTCGGTCGTGGACTCGCTCACCCCCCGCGAAGCCACCGAGTTTCTGATCGAGAAAGCGCGCGTGCGTGCCCGGGGCGGCGGCGACAACCTGTCGCTGGTGATCGTGAAGATTGAAGCCCTGCAGGAAGAAAAAAAGGTCGCACCTTTGGTGCCACCGCTCGGTATTTCGCCAGCGGTCAAGACCTGATCTGCACATAGGCCTGGCCCGCTCGGCGGTAACGGCTCAGGGCGGCAAGGGCGCTGCGGGCTTTTTACCTTGAGCAGCTTCGTCGGCTTGCCGTTGCTGCACACGCGCCTTGCGGGCCGTGGCGGCCTGCAAGCGTTCGGCTCGCCGCAAGCGTTCGCTCTCTGCCTTTTGCTGCACAGCCTGGTTGTGCTGTGCCTGGGCTTTGCGTGCGGCTCGCTGGCGCTCTGCCAGATGATGGGCACGCTGATCCGCGTGGGCCTCTTCCGTATTGCGGTCAACGCGGCCTGGGGCTACCGCAGGCCGCGCAGGAGTTGGTACCGGTGCGGTGCGCGCGCGCTGGCGCTGCCGGATGTCTTCGAGACGCTGGGCCGCACGCTCCTGGCGCTCGGCCTCATCCCACACGGACTCGCGCTGGCGCAGCACAGCCTGGGCATCGCGTGCATGGCGCCGGGCCTTGCGCAGGCAGTCTTCAACGGCGAAACGCTGGTAGCAATCAGCCTCGGACTGCCGCAAAGCCTGGGCGATGGCCTCCCGCTCCTTGCGCACGGCCTGTCGCCCAGCGGCCCGGGCAGACGCTTCAGAGGGTGCGGGAACGGAAGCCGCACGCCCTTCCTCCGGCAACACCTGGGCCCAGGCGGCCATGGCCATGAAAGCGGCGCCCAGGAAGGCCAGAGAGACTGTCCGCTTCACGTCAACCCCGTGTCGACGACGCGGCGTTCCAGGGCCAGGTATTCCTTGGACTGCATTTCATTGAGGCGCGAGACCGTGCGTGGAAATTCATGCACCAGCGGTCCTTCGGTGTAAAGCTGCTCGGGCGGCACCGCGGCAGAGAGAATGAGCTTGACGCGCCGGTCGTACAGCACGTCAATAAGCCAAGTGAAACGCCGCGCAGGCGACGCCATGCTGACGGGCATGTAGGGCACATCAGAAAGCAGCACAGTATGGAACTGCGTGGCGATTTCGAGGTAGTCATTCTGCGATCGCGGCCCGCCGCACAGGGTACGAAAATCGAACCACACCACTCCGCCCGCCTTGCGCCGTGCCGTAATTTCACGGGCTTCAATGTACAGCACCGGGTCTTCATCGCGCACCTCCGCCAGCTGATCGAAAGTGCGCTCCATCTCAGCGTCGGCCAGAGCCCCTAGCGGCGTGTGGTACAGCTGAACCTGCTCCAGGGTGCGGCTGCGGTAGTCGGTGCCGTTGTCGACGTTGATGACTTCCATGCGCTCTTTCAGTAAAGCGATGGCGGGCAGGATGCGGTCGCGGTGCAAGCCGTTCGGATACAGGCCATCGGGTTCGAAATTAGAGGTGGTGACAAATCCCACACCATTTTCGAACAGGGCCGCCAGCAGCCGGTGCAGGATCATGGCGTCGGTAATGTCCGCCACGTGAAATTCATCGAAGCAGATCAGCTTGTAGCGCTTGGCAATGCGTGCGCCCAGCACATCCAGCGGGTTCACCGTACCTTGCAGGCCAGCCAACTCGCGGTGCACCTCGCGCATGAATTCGTGAAAGTGCAGGCGCACCTTGCGCTTGAGCGGCACGGCATTGAAGAAGCAATCCATGAGGAAGCTCTTGCCGCGCCCCACTCCGCCGTACATGTACACGCCCCGCGGAATATCGGGGCGGTTGATCAGCTTCTTCAGGGCGCTGGAGCGCTTGGACTTATAGGCAGCCCACTCGTCGGCACAGCGCTGCAGGGCCTGCACCGCGCGCAGTTGCGCCGGGTCGCTCTGAAAGCCCTTGCTGGCCAGCTCAGCCTCGTAAGCCTGGATTACTGACGAGGACAAAGGCAATTCTCCATACTATAAAAACAATAGCTACTAACGCTTATCCAATAAGCGCTAGAGCCATATTTCTCTACAAAACAAAAACATCAGAAGTTCAAGGTGCGCTTGTCCACTGCCAGCGCAGCTTCCTTCATCGATTCGGAGAGCGACGGGTGGGCGTGGCAGATCCGGGCGATGTCCTCGCTGCTGGCCTTGAACTCCATGGCGACCACCGCTTCTGCAATCAACTCGCTGGCCATAGGCCCGACGATGTGTACGCCCAGAATTTCATCTGTGCTTGCATCGGCCAAAAACTTGACCATGCCCGTGGTGTCACCCAGGGCGCGTGCGCGGCCATTGGCCAGGAAGGGGAAGGTACCCGCCTTGTACTGCACACCTTCCTGCTTGAGCTGCTGCTCGGTGCGCCCCACCCAGGCAATTTCTGGGCTGGTGTAGATGACCCAGGGGATGGTGTTGAAATTGACATGTCCGTGCTGGCCTGCGATACGCTCGGCCACGGCCACGCCCTCTTCCTCTGCCTTATGGGCCAGCATGGGGCCGCGCACCACATCGCCCACCGCCCAGACGCCCGGCAGATTGGTCTTGCAATCGGCATCGACGACGATGGCGCCGCGCTCGTCCAGCTGCAAGCCCACAGCCTCATGGTTCAGGCCAATGGTGTTGGGCACGCGGCCGATCGACACGATGAGCTTGTCCACATCCAGGCTGACAGCCTCACCCTTGGCGTTGGTGTAGGCGACGTTCACGCCCTTTTTGCCGGACTTGACTTCGCCAATTTTCACGCCCAACTCGACCTTCAGGCCTTGCTTGTCAAAGGCCTTCTTGGCTTCCTTGGCGATCTGCTCATCCACGGCGCCGAGGAAGGTGGACAGGCCTTCCAGAACGGTGACTTCGGCACCCAGGCGGCGCCAGACCGAACCCATCTCCAGCCCGATCACGCCCGAACCGATCACGCCCAGCTTCTTGGGCACCGCGCCAATGCGCAGTGCACCGTCGTTGGACAGGATGTTCTCTTCATCAAACGCCACGCCAGGCAGCGCTCGCGCATTCGACCCCGTAGCCACGATGACTTGCTTGCCCACCAGGGACTCTTCAGTAGCGCCGGCGACCTTGATCTCGTAGCCGCCTTCCACCGTGCGCACAAAGGAGCCGCGGCCATGGAAGAAGCTGATCTTGTTCTTCTTGAACAGGTAGAGGATGCCGTCGTTGTTCTGTTTCACCACCGCATCCTTGCGGCCGACCATCTTGGCTACGTCCATCTTGACGCCCGTAGCGGTGATGCCATGGTCTGCAAAGTGCTTGTTGGCGTGTTCAAAATGCTCAGACGACTGCAGGAGCGCTTTGGACGGAATGCAGCCCACGTTGGTGCAGGTGCCGCCAGGCGCGGGGCCGCCTTTTTCATTCTTCCACTCGTCAATGCACGCAACGTTGAAGCCTAACTGGGCAGCGCGAATTGCACCGATGTAACCGCCGGGACCACCGCCGATGACGATGACGTCAAATTGTTTACTCATGGGGAAAACCTCATTCAATGGGTTGAAAACCCACCAGGCGCAGCGCCCAAGGGTGCCGCGCGGGTGGGTCGGGCCACGTGCAGTGGCTTAGATGTCGAACAGCAGGCGGGAAGGATCTTCCAAAGCCTCCTTCATGGCGACCAGGCCCAGAACGGCTTCGCGGCCGTCGATGATGCGGTGGTCGTACGACATGGCCAGGTAGTTCATCGGACGGATGACGATCTGGCCGTTTTCCACCACGGCACGGTCCTTGGTCGCGTGTACGCCCAGAATCGCTGACTGTGGCGGGTTGATGATAGGCGTGGAGAGCATGGAGCCGAAGGTGCCGCCATTGCTGATGGAGAACGTGCCGCCCGTCATTTCTTCAATGCCCAGCTTGCCGTCCTTGGCCTTTTGGCCGTACTCGGCGATCTTTTTCTCGATCTCGGCAAAGCTCATCTGGTCGGCGTTGCGCAAAATCGGCACCACCAGACCACGGGGCGAACCCACAGCGATGCCGATGTCGAAATAGCCGTGGTACACGATGTCGTTGCCGTCGACCGATGCATTGATCACCGGGTACTTCTTGAGCGCATGCACCGCCGCCTTCACGAAGAAACTCATGAAGCCAATCTTGACGCCATGCTCTTTAGAGAAAGCGTCCTGGAACTTCTTGCGCATCTCCATCACCGGGGCCATATTCACTTCGTTGAACGTGGTAAGGATGGCATTGGTCGATTGCGATTGCAGCAAACGCTCGGCCACACGGGCGCGCAGGCGGCTCATGGGAACACGCTGCTCGGGACGATCGCCCAGATCAGGCTTGGCCGCAGGAGCCAAGACCTGGGGCAGTGTCTTGGTCGGCACGCCGGTGGGAATCACCGAGGCGGTGGACTGCACGCCGCCAGCCACGGCTGCGAGCACATCGCCCTTGGTCACACGACCATCCTTGCCTGTGCCTGCCACGGCGCTGACCGACAAATGGTTGTCTGCCAGCAATTTGGCGGCAGCCGGCATGGCCACATCATTCTTGCTGCCACCTGCAGAGGCTGCGACGGGCGCTACTGCAGCCGGTGCTGCAGGCGCCGCGGCAGCGGCGGGTGCAGCACCGACTTTGCCTTCGGTGTCGATGCGCGCGATGAGTTGCTCTGCCGTCACGGTAGCGCCGTCGGCCTGCACGATCTCGGCCAGCACGCCCGCAGCGGGCGCCGGCACTTCGAGTACGACCTTGTCGGTTTCAATCTCGATCAGGATCTCGTCGATGGCGACAGCATCACCGGCCTTTTTCTTCCATTGCAGCATGGTGGCCTCGGCCACGGACTCGGACAACTGGGGGACTTTGACTTCTACGATAGCCATTTTGAATTCTTTCCAGAGAGGTGTTTTGTACTGAGTGAGGGGTTTCCGGCCTTACTTGGTCAGGACAAAACCCTTGAGCTTGGCGAAGGCACCTTCGACCAGGGCTTTTTGCTGCTCCTGGTGCAGATGCGAATAACCCACCGCCGGCGATGCGGAGGCCGCACGGCCCGAGTAGCCCAACTTTTGGCCATCGAGCATGTTTTCGTAGATGTTGTGCTGGATGAAGAACCAGGCACCCTGGTTTTGCGGCTCGTCCTGGCACCACACGATCTCAGTCGCCTTGGGGAAGCGCTTGAGTTCCGCTGCAAAGGCCTTGTGCGGGAATGGGTAGACCTGCTCGACGCGCACGATGGCCACGTCCAGGCTGTCCAGTTCAGTGCGGTGCTTGACCAGGTCGTAATACACCTTGCCTGAGCAGGCGATGACGCGCTTGACCTTGGCAGCATTGCGCACGACATCCTGGTTGTGCTCCGGAATCACCGTCTGGAAACTGCCCTTGGTGAACTCGGACAACGGCGAGGCCGCGTCCTTGTTACGCAACAGCGACTTGGGCGTCATGATGATCAGGGGCTTGCGCAGGTTGCGCACCATCTGGCGGCGCAGCACATGGAAGATCTGGCTTGCCGTAGTGGGCTGCACAATCTGCATATTGGCGTCAGCCGCCAACTGCATGAATCGTTCGAGACGGGCCGAACTGTGCTCGGGGCCCTGGCCTTCATAGCCGTGCGGCAGCATCAGGGTAATGCCGTTCACACGGCCCCATTTCACTTCACCCGAAGCGATGAACTGGTCGATCACGACCTGCGCACCGTTGGCGAAGTCGCCAAACTGCGCCTCCCAGATCACCAACGTGTTCGGATCATTGGAGGCATAGCCGTATTCGAAGGCCAACACCGCTTCTTCCGACAGGATGGAATCAATGACAACAAAAGGCGCCTGGTTGTCCGCCACGTTCTGCAGCGGAATGTAGCTGCCCACGTCCCACTTCTCGCGCTTTTGGTCATGAATGACCGCGTGGCGGTGCGTAAAGGTGCCACGACCGCAGTCTTCGCCCGACAGACGCACCGGATAGCCACTGGCCACCAGCGAAGCGAAAGCCATGTGCTCGCCCATGCCCCAGTCCACCGGGACTTCCCCACGGCCCATGGCAGCGCGGTCGTCATAGACCTTCTTCACCAAGGAGTGCGGTGAAACAGACTCTGGAATGGTGGTGATCTTCTCGGCCAGGCGTTTCCATTCGGCCAACGGAATCGCTGTGTCGCCAGCATCAGTCCACTTCTTGCCAAGGAACGGACTCCAGTCCACTGCGTATTTGCTCTTGAAGTTGGTCAGCACCGGATCGACCGTGTGCTTACCAGCATCCATGGCGGCGCGGTAGGCTTTGGCCATGTCGTCGCCCAGGGTTTCGCCCATGCCCTGCGTGGCCAGGCGATCGGCATACAGCTTGCGCGTGCCGGGGTGCTGACCGATCTTCTTGTACATCAGGGGCTGCGTCAGACTGGGGGTGTCTTGCTCGTTGTGGCCGAGCTTGCGGAAGCAGACGATGTCCAGCACCACGTCCTTGCAGAACTCCATGCGGAATTCCAGCGCCAACTGCATGGCCAGCACGACGGCTTCAGGGTCGTCGCCATTGACGTGCAGAACCGGCGACTCGATCATCTTGACGATGTCCGTGCAGTACAACGTGGACCGCATGTCGCGCGGATCAGAGGTCGTGAAGCCGATCTGGTTGTTGATGATGATGTGCACTGTGCCGCCGGTGGAATAACCACGGGTCTGTGCCAATGCCAATGTTTCCTGATTCACGCCCTGGCCAGCAAAAGCCGCATCACCATGCACCAGCACAGGCAGCACCTGCTTGCCTTGCGGGTCTGCGCGACGGTCCATGCGAGCCCGCACAGAGCCTTCGACCACCGGGTTCACGATCTCCAGGTGAGAAGGATTAAAGGCCAGCGATAAATGGACGGGGCCGCCAGGGGTCGAAACATCGGAACTAAAGCCCTGGTGGTACTTCACGTCACCGGAGGGCAGATCTTCAGGCGCAGTGTGGTCGAATTCTGCGAACAGGTCCTTGGGCATCTTGCCCAGTGTGTTGACCAGCACGTTCAACCGACCACGGTGGGCCATGCCAATCACGATTTCCTGGACGCCCCGCGCACCTGCTGCACTGATCAGTTCATCCATGGCGGCAATGAAGCTCTCGCCCCCTTCGAGCGAAAAGCGCTTCTGGCCGACATACTTGGTGTGCAGAAAACGTTCCAAGCCTTCGGCCGCCGTCAGGCGATCCAGAATGCGCTTCTTGCGTTCTGGGCTGAAATTAGGTTTGCTGCGAATGCTTTCGAGCTTTTGTTGCCACCAGCGCTTCTGGTTCTGGTCGGTGGCATACATGAATTCGGTACCGATGGTGCCGCAATAGGTTTCGTGCAATGCGTTGAGCAATTCGCGCAGCGGCATTTTTTCTTTGCCGAAGAACGTGTTGCTGGCGTCAAACACCGTTTCCAGGTCAGAGTCACTGAAGCCGTAGAACGACGGTTCGAGTTCTGGAATGGCCGGGCGCTCGGTGCGTTTGAGCGGATCCAGGTCGGCCCAACGTTGTCCCACGTTGCGGTATGCAGCGATGAGCTGTTGCACGGCGGTACGTTTGCGGCCCATTTCGGCATCGGCGCTGGCCACCACCACCTTGGTACCACCTGCCTTGGCGCGCTCGGCGAAGGCATTGACGACCGGCATGTGGGGCACGTCCTTGGCATTGCTGCCATCCACCGCAGGCACATGCTGCAGGGCATCAAAATATTCTCGCCAGGTGTCCGGGACGCTACCGGGATTGGCCAGGTAGTTTTCGTACATTTCTTCGACATAGGGCGCATTGCCGCCGAAGAGGTAGGTGTTGCCTTGATAGGCTTGATAGACGGACGTTGTCTCGCTCATATTCCGCTGACCTCCGCTTTCCTTGAGAAAGCATTTGGTGGTTTAACAAACCTTCCGCGACACGGCTGAACCGGTTGGCGGATGCGACTGTGGCTGGGGAAGGGCCTGGTACGAACGCGATTGTGCCATTGATCGCTGAAACCTGGCGCCGTTGCGCCTCATTTGTTTCATGAACACCGTCCGCGCGATGCGGCTCTGGCGTACATTCAGCGCCTTGCATTGTTGCCGAACCGACACACACCCATGAACCAGCCTACGCTCCAGAACAAGACCCTCTTGCTGCTCCTGGTCACGGTCTCCGTGGCCTTCGCGGCGATTCTTTTCCCCTTTTATGAAGCCGTTTTTTGGGGTGTTGCGCTGGCCATTCTTTTCTCGCCGCTGCACCGCAAGGTACGTAAGCGCATGCCAGGCAAGCCCAATCTGGCTGCGTTGTCGACCCTGCTGCTGTGCCTGGTGGTGGTAATCCTGCCCATGACGCTGCTGAGCATTTCGCTTGTGCAGGAGGCCACCCATGTGTACGAGCGGCTGCGCTCGGGCCAACTGGATTTCGGCACCTATGTGCAACAGGTCATTGCCGCCCTGCCCGCCTGGGCCGTGAGCCTGCTCGACAGCCTGGATCTGACCAGTGTGGCCGCACTGCAGCACAAGCTGTCTACGGTATCGGTGCAGGCCAGCCAGCTGCTGGCGACCCGCGCACTGAACATTGGGCAGAACACCCTTCAGTTTGTGGTGAGCTTTGGCGTGATGCTGTATCTGCTTTTCTTTTTGCTGCGCGATGGCCAGGCGCTGGGGGCGCGTATCCGCAGAGCTATTCCGCTGGACGAAAGCCATAAACAGGATCTGAGCAGCAAGTTCATCACCGTGATCCGCGCCACCCTCAAGGGGAACATCATGGTGGCCGCCACGCAGGGCTTGCTGGGGGGATTCATCTTCTGGGTGCTGGGAATTCAAGGGCCCGTACTGTGGGGGGTCCTGATGGCTTTTCTGTCCCTCTTGCCGGCTGTAGGCGCCGGTCTGATCTGGGGCCCGGTGGCCATCTATTTCTTTGCCACAGGCGCTGTATGGCAAGGCAGCATATTGACAGCTTATGGCGTGGGAGTGATCGGGCTGGTGGATAACATCTTGCGGCCCATCCTGGTGGGAAAAGACACCAAGATGCCCGACTATGTGGTGCTCATCTCTACCCTTGGCGGCATGACCCTGTTCGGCCTGCATGGTTTTGTCATCGGGCCCGTGATCGCTGCATTGTTCATCGCCATCTGGGACCTGGTCACGCCCCCCGGCCCCTGAATCAGTCGCCCCCCGGCACTTCCCGAAGGCGCCGGTAGACGGTATTGCGGCTGACACCCAGCACCCGGGCTGCCTCGGACAAGTTGCCCGCGCAAGCCGCAACGGTCTGAGCAATGGCCTGGCGCGAAATCGACTGAAGCTTCGCCAATCTCACGTCTACCGCCTCACTACCGGCCGCGCCTGCTTGGTCTGGGGCAGCAACGCCCAATCCGAGGGCCAGCGCCAAGTCATCGGAAAGGTGGTGCCAGTCGATGATGGATTCATGCTCTTCCAGCAGCGCGCAGGCCGTGCGCAAGGCATTTGCCAGCTGACGCACGTTCCCCGGCCAGGGATACCGACGCAAGTTGTCGCGCAACCCAGCAGCAACGGCAATCGGGCGATCGGGCACCAGGCGCGAGAGCTGAGTTTCCAAGAGATGGTCAAAATCGGAGCGCTCACGCAACGCGGGCAATTGCAGTGTCAGACCATTGATGCGGTAATACAGATCTTCGCGAAAGCGTCCTGCCTGCATCTCCAAAGGCAACTGCCGATGGGTTGCGCAGACCAGGGAAAAATCCACTGGCACAGGTTTTCCACCCCCCAAGGGCACGACCTCGCGCTCTTGCAGGACACGCAACAGCCGGGCCTGCAAAGACAACGGCATGTCTCCGATCTCATCCAGAAACAAGGTTCCGCCATGTGCCTCTCGGACACGCCCAGGCGTGCCTTCGCGGCGGGCACCGGTAAATGCGCCCCCTTGATAACCAAACAGTTCAGCCTCTATCAGGTTCTCGGGCAAAGCGGAGCAGTTCACCGCGACAAAGGCTTTTGTGCAGCGTGTGCCGCTGTCGTGCACGGCCCGGGCAAACATCTCTTTGCCCACGCCCGACTCCCCCTGCAGCAGCAAGGGAATCGGCTTATCCATCACCTTGCGTGCACGCGCAATCGCTGCTTGCATCACTGCATCACCCGTGTCCAGCGCCGCCAGCGCATCCTTCCTTTGCCCCGCCTCGGGCAACTGTGACTGCGCGCCGCGCGTGTATTGCAGCGAACGCCCCGTCTCGGCCCGCAACCAGACGGATTCTCCTGATGTTGTGTGTACGACCCGCGGAATATGCACCGATCGCTGACACCAATCGAACAACTGGTCTAGTGGTTCCACCAAAACTGCATCCAACCGCACCTGTCCCAGGTCTTGCCAGACAAGGCCTAGAAGATCGAGGGCCGAAACACTGGCGCCGACGAGCACACCATCCCCCCGCACTGCCAACAAACCTTCCGTCATGGTTCCCAGACCTTCAGGCTGGGCATGAAGACGCAATCGCAATCCAGCCCATTGGCGCAGGTCGTGCCGCGTCTCAAACAGCCGGTGCTCAATCATTCGCGCGGCCGACCGTACCAGACCAAGGGTGTGACGATGGTAGCCACGGTAGTCGCCGGACACATCCAGTGCACCCAGCAAATGGCCATCGGGGGCGTGAATGGGGGCTGCGGCACAGGTCAGGAAACCATTGCGCTCAAGAAAATGCTCATCGGCGTGCACAACCAGCGCACGATCGTCCGTAAGTGCCGTGCCAATCGCATTCGTACCGCGGTATTGCTCATGCCATGTGGCACCCGGGCGCAACGCGACTCGCTCGGCACGGTCCACAAACTGAGGGTCTCCTGATGCATGCAAGAGCATGCCGTCCGTCCCGGCCAGCACCACCATGCTGTCGCTGTCGCGTGTCTGGTCGAACAAAAACTCCATCACTGGTCGCGCATGCGCGACCAATTCACGCTGAATTTCGAGCGCCCGGGCCAGTTGTGCAGCAGAAGCATGCGGGACGCCTGGAGTTCGACCGCAAGGCTGTAAACCGGCATTCCAGCTTCGCAACCAGGAGCGGGATAACTCCGACTGAATCATGTCGGGCGGCAGGCTGCCGCTGTTCATCAGTTGGCGGCGTGCCTGCCTGAGCAGACGCGGAACGGGTCTATCCGGAAGAGCGGAAGGGGGCATGGCCGTTTGTCTCCTGATGGTTCAGTGGCCAGGATGGGTGCGCCATCTCCGGCGTCGCCATTGCGGCATACATGGTGACAGGCCCATTGTGCGCCAGGGTGTATTTCAGTTTCAGCAGGAAAACCCACCCAGTTGTTCTGTTTTGCAACACCCTGTACCACCTGGCAGCACACTGGGACACCCGGTACAGCCTCGCTTTCGCCTTAAACCAGCAAGAACACTGGCTTCACGCCATCAAACTACCCAAACAAAGGCTGGCATGCATTGTGCGTAACGTCCTGCGAAGACTGCCCACGGGAATCGTGGATCGCTTCATGGTCAACACATTCATTCAAGGAGACATTCCATGCTGTACGCCCTCCCCGGCTCCCCCGACGCGAAGATCAAATACAAACCCCGCTATGACAATTTTATTGGCGGCAAGTTTGTTGCACCGGTGAAGGGTGGGTACTTTGATGTAGTCACTCCCATCACCGGCAAGGTGTACACCCAGGCTGCACGGTCTACTGCAGAAGACATTGAACTGGCGTTGGATGCCGCACACGCCGCCTCGACAAAATGGGGTCGCACCCCTGCCGCAGAGCGCTCCAACATTCTCCTCAAAATTGCCGACCGTATCGAGCAAAACTTGGAACTATTGGCTTACGTAGAAACGGTGGATAACGGCAAGGCCATTCGTGAAACGCTGAATGCAGACATTCCCCTCACCGCGGATCATTTCCGCTACTTTGCAGGCTGTCTGCGGTCTCAGGAAGGTAGTCTGAGCGAAATCGATGGCGACACCATTGCCTACCATTTCCATGAACCCCTGGGCGTCGTTGGCCAAATCATTCCCTGGAACTTTCCCATTCTGATGGCTGCATGGAAGCTTGCACCGGCACTGGCCGCTGGCAACTGCGTGGTACTCAAACCGGCGGAATCCACGCCGGTATCCATCTTGGTCATGATGGAGTTGATTGCCGACCTATTGCCTCCCGGAGTTTTGAACATTGTTAACGGTTATGGCCGTGAGGCGGGAATGCCGCTGGCGTCCAGCCGCCGCATTGCCAAGATTGCCTTTACGGGCTCCACCGCCACAGGACGAGTCATTGCGCAAGCTGCGGCTAACAACTTGATTCCGGCCACGCTGGAACTGGGTGGAAAGTCGCCCAACATCTTCTTTGCCGACGTGGCCAATGCCGATGACGACTTCTTTGACAAAGCCATCGAAGGACTGGTGCTGTTTGCTTTCAACCAAGGCGAGGTCTGCACATGCCCCTCCCGAGCACTTATCCAGGAATCGGTCTACGACCGCTTCATGGAACGCGCTCTGGCACGTGTCAAAGCCATCCAGCAGGGCAGCCCACTTGACACCAACTGCATGATGGGCGCCCAGGCCTCCGTTGAGCAGATGAAAAAAATCGAGACCTATCTTGCATTGGGCAAGGAAGAAGGTGCGCAGGTGTTGATCGGGGGTAACCGCGCACAGCTGCCCGGCGACCTGTCGGGCGGCTACTACATCCAGCCAACACTGTTCAAAGGCCACAACAAGATGCGCATTTTCCAGGAAGAAATCTTCGGCCCTGTGCTGGCAGTCACCACGTTCAAAGACGAAGCTGAAGCCCTGGCGATTGCCAACGACACACCCTACGGTCTGGGCGCTGGGGTATGGACGCGGGACGGCAGCACAGCCTACCGTATGGGACGCGCCATCCAGGCAGGCCGGGTGTGGACCAACTGCTACCACGCCTATCCCGCTCACGCCACGTTTGGCGGCTACAAGGAATCAGGCATTGGCCGCGAAACCCACAAGGTAATGCTCGACCACTACCAGCAGACCAAGAATCTGCTCGTAAGCTACAGCCCCAAGGCACTCGGCTTCTTCTGACGTAGGACGGGCGGCCTCTGGCCGCCTTTTTTCTCTCAGCAACCGACCTTGAAAGGACTGCCATGCCCGAACGTGTCGTAGCGACGCCTGCTGCCGAGGCCCTGATCGATCGCCTCAAAGAGCAGCACGGTTTGGCATTGATGTTCTATCAATCACACGGGTGCTGCGATGGCAGTGCGCCGATGTGCTACCTCGAAGGCGAGCTGACCCCAAGCCGTTACGACCTGCTGCTCGGGAAAATCGGAGGCTGCCCCTTCTATATCAGCGAGTCCCAGTATCAATACTGGAAAAACAGCCAGTTGATCATTGACGTCACCGAAGGAAGTGGTTCCACCTTCTCCCTAGAAGGCCCAGAGGGCGTCTGCTTTACGACTGGCTCCAGACTGTGGACCGACGCAGAGCTGGAGACCCTCAATCATCCAGGCCCGGATCCATCTCCGGAAACAGTACCTCAGTAAAACCAAACTGGGTGAAATCGCGCATACGCATCGGGTACAGGATGCCAGCCAAATGGTCGCACTCATGCTGCACCACCCGCGCGTGAAAACCATCTACATCGCGCTCTATGGCATTCCCTTGCATGTCATAACCTGTGTAGCGGATGTGGGACCAACGCGGCACGCGGCCTCGCAATCCGGGCACCGACAGACAGCCTTCCCAATCCAGCGCCTCTTCATCCCCTACCGGGGTAATCACTGGATTGATAAGCACCGTGGCAGGCACCAGTGGCCGGTCAGGGTAGCGGGGGTTGGGTACATCGGAGCCAAAGACCACCACCTGACGATCCACCCCGATCTGCGGTGCAGCAAGCCCTGCCCCCATGGCCGCACGCATAGTGTCGTGCATGTCGGCGACCAGTTGCCGCAGTGCATCAGTGCCAAATTCAGTCACAGGACGAACCGCACGGAACAACCGCGGGTCACCCATTCTCAGTATCGTGTGGACAGCCATGGTCAGAGAAAAGTTGGTAACGGGCGAGCGTAAATCTTTTTGCCAACGCTTGTATTGGCAGGGGCTGCAAACCGAACCACAGCATACCGGTACTGCGGACAGGCTCTTTCCCTCCAGTAGCACAGCCCTGGATGCAAAATACGGTGACTAAAAACCATGCCCTACCGACCCAGACCATGGAACCCTCCACTGGCAAGCCTACCGCAGCGGCAGCGGGCACCGGCCGACCTGCTCCACCCGTTCACCGCACGCTTCCGCTGCTGGTGCGATGGGCACTGCTGTCGTTTGCCATCATGTGTCTGGTGCTGGGAATCATTGGCGTGTTTGTTCCCGGACTGCCGACCACCGTATTCATACTGATGGCCGCATGGGCCGCAGCTCGTAGCTCTCCCCGCCTGCACGAATGGCTGTGGTACCACCCCTTGTTTGGTGTCATGCTGCGCGACTGGGCCAACGGCGGCCGTGTCAACCGCCGCTCAAAATGGAGCGCGACGATACTGATGACCTTGTGCGGAGTCATCTTGTTTGTCACAACGCCCAAGATTTGGGCTGCGGCGATGGCCTGCACTTTCATGGCCTGCGTGCTGACATGGCTCTGGTGCCGCCCAGAGCCTGTATGAATATGGCAAACAGCTGAATTTCACAATTTTTTATGTATATAATCTGAGGCTTATTCCTCGATAGCTCAGTTGGTAGAGCGCCGGACTGTTAATCCGTAGGTCCCTGGTTCGAGCCCAGGTCGAGGAGCCAAAATTTTCAGGCCCTGCATGTGTAAGCAGGGCTTTTTCAATACCAATCATTCCTCGATAGCTCAGTTGGTAGAGCGCCGGACTGTTAATCCGTAGGTCCCTGGTTCGAGCCCAGGTCGAGGAGCCAAAAAAAAGAGCCCTGAACGATTCCGTTCAGGGCTCTTTTTTTGCAAATTGCTGCTGCACCAGATTTGTCTGAATTCAAGACCCCTTGTCTCAGCGACAATCATGACATTGCTCGTTAACCAACCCCATGTCACCCGAACTGCCTTGGCTGGAAGATACGGATCCATTCCCCGCCCCTCTTCGGGCTTGGGGGCCTGATAGCCCAGCCCCTGGACTGCTAGCGGCCGGGGGAAATCTCGACGTATCTCATCTCGCTCAAGCCTATCGCCAAGGCACCTTTCCCTGGTTCAGCACGGGCCAGCCCATTTTATGGTGGTCACCCGACCCACGGATGGTGCTGGAGACAAGCAACTTTCAGCTGCACCGTTCACTGCGCAAGACACTCCAAAAATTTCGTGCCAACTCTGAATGTGAAATCAGGGTAGACCACGACTTTCAGGCAGTAATTGCCTATTGCGCAGGAAAAAAACGCAAAGAACAGAACAGCACCTGGATCGTGCCATCGATGATCGAGGCTTATTGCGCCTTTCATGCAGCAGGCCATGCCCACAGTGTTGAAACCTGGGTGGGCGGTCAACTCGTTGGAGGTCTGTACTGCATTGGCATGGGTCGCGCTGTTTTCGGTGAATCCATGTTTGCGCTGGCGACTGATGCCTCCAAGATCGCCTTGGCTGCTTTGGTATGCTTGTGCCGTCACCAGCAGGTTCCTCTGATTGACTGCCAGCAAAACACGGGCCATCTTGCGTCACTCGGCGCACGGGAAATCTCGCGCACGGCATTCTTGCAACATGTGTCTGCAGCATGCACGCAGGAACCACTGCATTGGTCTTTCGACCCCGTATACTGGGACGAGCTTCTGCCACCCTCAGCGCCTGCGGCATGACGCAACTCAACGACCTTCCTCTACAAACACTGCAGTTCTACGCCACGGCACCATATCCGTGCAGTTACCTGCCCAATCGCCAAGCCCGATCACAGGTTGCAACGCCTAGCCACTTGGTCCGCAGCGACATCTATTCCCAACTGGTCTCACAAGGTTTCCGCCGCAGCGGGATGTTTACCTACCGCCCTTATTGCGATGGTTGCCGAGCGTGTAAGGCACTGCGCGTGCTGGTCAATGACTTCAAGCCCGATCGCGGCCAACGCCGCTCCCAGGCACAGCACGCCCATTTACAAGCCCGGGTACTGCGCCCCAGCTTCGTCCCTGAACACTACCAACTCTATCTACGCTACCAGAACGGTCGCCACGCTGGCGGAGGCATGGACCACGACAGCATTGACCAGTACACCCAGTTTTTGCTCCAGAGCCGGGTGAACTCACGTCTGGTGGAATTCCGTGAACCGGACACGGAAGGCACCCCGGGCCCTTTACGCATGGTGTCGCTACTGGATGTACTCGACGATGGGCTCTCGGCGGTCTACACCTTCTACGAACCCCAAGCCCGCAGCAGCTATGGCACATTCAGCATCCTGTGGCAGATTGAACAGGCCCGTACACTGGGCCTGGCCCATGTCTACCTGGGCTACTGGATTGCAGAGAGCCCCAAGATGAACTACAAGGCCCGCTTTCTTCCCCATGAAGTACTGACAGACGAACAGTGGCACCCGGTCGGTTTACGCAAGGCACCTGCTCCAGAGAAGCGGCGTGATTTCACAAGGTAAAATCACATTTCTGCCGTATTGCACACCCCATGAAGAAAACAGACCCGGACCTTCCCGCCAAACCCAGCGTACAAGTCATCGAGCGCATGTTTGCACTGATCGATGTGCTTGCCTCGCGTGAGGAAGCGATTTCTCTCAAAGAAATCAGCGAGCGAACCGGACTGCACCCCTCCACCACACACCGCATCCTGAATGACTTGGCCATTGGCCGTTTCGTGGACCGCCCCGAATCAGGTAGTTACAGGCTGGGGATGCGCCTTCTGGAATTGGGTAACTTGGTCAAAGGGCGCCTGAGTGTCCGCGATGCAGCCATGCATCCCATGCGCGAGTTGCACCGCCTCATACAGCAACCTGTCAATCTCAGCATGCGCCAGGGTGATGAGATCATTTATGTCGAACGGGCGTACAGCGAACGCTCAGGCATGCAGGTGGTGCGGGCCATTGGGGGGCGTGCGCCACTGCACTTGACATCTACTGGCAAATTATTTCTGGCGGCTGACGATCCTCAACGCCTACGCGCCTACGCCATGCGCACAGGCCTGGCTGGCCACACACGCAACAGCCTGACGCAATTGCCTGCGCTCGAACGGGAACTGTCCAAAGCCCGCGCCAGCGGCATCGCCCGTGACAACGAGGAGTTGGAACTGGGGGTGCGATGCATGGCGGCAGGCATCTATGACGACCAAGGACGGCTAGTGGCCGGCCTATCGATCTCTGCTCCGGCCGATCGGCTGGATGAAAGCTGGTTACCCAAATTGCAGTCCACAGCGCACGAAATATCCGTAGCTTTAGGCTACAAACCGCAGCCAGATAGTGCGCCACGGGGCGCCCTATCGTTACCGACCCATTAGGCCCAACAACAGGCTGCACCAGTGCGACACGGCAAGAATTTTTTCAACTCTTGCCCGCAATGCCCCCGCCACCCAAAGCCGCTGGGTGCGTGGCGACCATGGATTCAACCCAGTTGCGCACGCGAACCGCATCGCCAATTCGGCTGAGCTTGCCTGCCGAATCGAGGAAAACCATGATCAGTTTACGTCCCGATATTTGTGTCTGCATCACCAGACAACGGCCTGCTTCCGAGATATAGCCCGTTTTCTGCAGGCCAATATCCCAACTGGGATTTTTCACCAACTGATTTGTGTTGTTGTATTGGAGGGTTTTTTGCCCGACCGCAACTTCATAACCTGGGGAAGTGGAGAATTCGCGCAGAACCGGGTCGCTGTGAGCAACGTTGACCAGCAACGCCAGATCGCGGGCGCTGGACTGGTTAAGGCTGGAAAGCCCGGTGGGTTCGACGTAGCGCGTATCGGTCATTCCCAACAGGCGCGCCTTGACATTCATTTGGGTGACAAAAGACTTGAGGCCTCCGGGATAGGTGCGTCCCAATGCATTGGCTGCCCGGTTCTCGCTGGACATCAGCGCCAAATGAAGCATCTCCCTCCGACTCAGCGTGGTGCCAACAACCAGACGCGAGCGGCTTCCCTTCTCCGTATCGATGTCGTCTTCTGTGATGGTGATGGCCTCATCCATCGGCAAGGCCGCTTGGCTGATGATGAGACCCGTCATGAGCTTGGTGAGCGAGGCAATAGGAAGCACGACTTGATCGTTTTTGCTGAACAAGACTTCGTGGGTGTCCTGGTCTACGACCAAGGCAACACTGGATTTGAGGTCCAGGGGGTCATTCCGATCATGCAGGCCTGCCAACTCTCCAAAGGACTGGCGCGCTGCCGCCATGCGAACCGGTGCACGTGCGGACGCCGAAACGATACGTGAAGCCTTCCCACGTGCTGCCAGCTTGCGCGGGGCCACCGACTTGGCTGCAGGACGTTTTCCTGCGACTTGGTGCTTTTTTTCCACCGCCTGTTTACGCGGTGCGGCTTGGGCGCCAGAGGTGGCAAACAACAGCCCTGCCAATACCATTCCACACAGTTGAAGCAGTGAGCGTGGGGCCATCTTGGATTGGTGTGAAATCAAAGCTCATCTCCTGGCGGCAACAATTGTTTCACAGTGTAGTTCCAATAAAAAAATCGCGCAAGATCAATGTCTTGCGCGATGATTTGCATCAATTAGGCGAGATTTTACGCGGATTCAACCGCCCCTGCGAACTCGCCTCGGCGATTCAACCCTGCGCAGCCACCCGATCCGCCTTGCTGTGCAGTTTATTGAGTGCACCGATATAGGCCTTGGCCGAGGCCACCACGATATCGGGATCAGCCCCCACACCATTGACAACCCGCCCACTGTTTTGCAGTCGCACAGTGACTTCGCCCTGGCTCTCGGTGGAGCCGCTGATGGCATTGACCGAATACAGCACCATTTCTGCGCCGCTTTTCACATGCGACTCGATGGCTTTGAGTGAGGCATCCACAGGCCCATTGCCATCAGAATCGCCTCGCACCTCTTTGCCGTCTACCGTGAAAACCACGCTGGCATGGGGCCGCTCTCCGGTTTCACTGTGCTGCGCCAGAGACACGAACGCATACTGCTCGCTGCCCCCGTGAACGCTGTCATCGCTCACCAGCGCCAGAATATCTTCGTCAAAGATTTCGCTCTTGCGATCGGCGAGTTCCTTGAAGCGAGCGAACGCGGCGTTGGTATCGGCCTCGCTTTCCAAACTTACTCCCAGATCCTGCAAGCGCTGCTTGAAAGCGTTGCGACCGCTGAGCTTACCCAGAACGATCTTGTTGGCGCTCCAACCCACGTCTTCAGCGCGCATGATTTCGTAGGTGTCACGTGCCTTGAGCACGCCATCTTGGTGGATACCGCTGGCATGGGCAAAGGCATTGGCGCCTACCACGGCCTTGTTGGGCTGAACCACAAAGCCAGTCGTCTGGCTTACCATGCGACTGGCCGCAAGGATATGCTGCGTATCGATACCCACTTCCAAGTTGAAGTAGTCCTTGCGTGTCTTGACCGCCATGACCACTTCTTCGAGCGAACAGTTTCCCGCACGCTCACCCAAACCGTTGATGGTGCATTCCACTTGGCGCGCGCCACCAATCTTGACGCCGGCGAGCGAATTGGCCACTGCCATACCGAGGTCGTTGTGGCAGTGCACAGACCAGATTGCCTTGTCACTGTTGGGAATGCGTTCGCGCAAGGTCTTGATGAAGTTGCCGTACAACTCAGGTACGGCATAGCCTACGGTGTCAGGCACATTGATAGTAGTAGCGCCCTCATGGATCACGGCCTCGATGACGCGGCAAAGAAAGTCCACTTCGCTGCGGTAACCGTCCTCAGGGCTGAACTCGATGTCGCCCACCAGGTTACGTGCAAAGCGCACCGATTGCTTGGCCTGCTCCAGCACCTGCTCGGGTGTCATACGCAGCTTCTTTTCCATGTGCAACGGACTGGTGGCAATGAAGGTGTGAATGCGCGCACTGTTGGCCCCCTTAAGAGCCTCGGCCGCGCGGGCAATGTCGCGGTCATTGGCGCGCGAGAGCGAGCAAATGGTGGAATCCTTGATCGAGTTGGCGATCAGTTGCACCGCCTCGAAATCGCCATTGGAGCTGGCCGCAAAACCGGCTTCGATCACATCCACGCGCAGGCGTTCGAGTTGGCGTGCAATGCGCAGCTTCTCGTCGCGCGTCATGGATGCACCGGGCGACTGCTCGCCGTCGCGCAAGGTGGTATCGAAAATAATCAGTTTGTCAGCCATGTGGTTTCTCCTGGTTCCTGGTGGGTTGATGGCCCGCAGCGCAATTTATGGCACCCATAAAAAAAGCCCGTTGCGACTGCAGACGGGCCTGTGTGGAAAAAGTGTGCGCGCGCGCTTTACTGTCTCCGCCCGTGGGGGGATAGCAGTAGGGCCAGTGCAAACGATTTCATGGATGTCAATGTAGCACAAAAATTGCATGCGCCCGCATCATTTGTGCAAACCACGCTCGTCGGGCTCATCCGTAGACATGCTGATGACGCTGCTGTGCTGCCCCCGGGACTTGCGCACGGCATAAACGACATAGCCACTGAGCCCATAGAACACGAATACGCTGAACAACACGATGGGCGGGTGGATGTTGATGATGGCAATGCCCAACGCAATCAGCACGATCACGATGAACGGCACGCTTTTCTTCATCTGCACATCCTTGAAACTGTAGAACGGCACATTGGTCACCATGGTCAGGCCCGCGTACAACGTGAAAGCAAACATCAACCAGGTCACCTGCGCCCAGCTGATCCAGTGATCTTGTCCACGTGCTACGCCCAACTCGGTCATCAGCCAGATAAACCCCGCTACCAGTGCAGCGGCAGCCGGGGACGGCAAACCCTGGAAATAACGTTTGTCCACCACAGCCGTGTTGACGTTGAAACGCGCCAGCCGCAAAGCAGCGCAGGCGCAATAAACGAACGAGGCAATCCACCCCCACCGACCCAGGCCGTGCAGCGCCCAGACATAGGCGATGAGAGCAGGAGCGGCGCCGAACGACACCATGTCTGAGAGAGAGTCCATTTGCTCGCCAAACGCGCTTTGCGTATTGGTCATGCGGGCAATGCGGCCATCCAGGCTATCCAGCACCATGGCACAGAACACACCGATGGCAGCTTGGTCAAACCGACCGTTGATGGCCATGACAATGGAATAGAACCCGCCAAACAGCGCGGCGAGAGTAAACAGGTTGGGCAGGATGTAGATGCCCTTGCGCCGCTTGCGTAGCACTACGCCCTGGTCAGTATGGGACTCTTCTCCGTCATGCATCAAATGTGTCTCCAACGCTTATCTATTAAGCGCAAGCAGCTATCAAAAAAGTAGTACGAACTCACCACAGAACGCTGCAGTGTAGCCGTGGCCTCACGCCGCAGGTGGAGTGCTTCACCCAAAACAAAGGCCACCGAAGTGCAATGCCAGTCAGTTAAGCCCTGACTGGCATTTTTTTTGTTGGGAACTTGCTGCGAGAGCGCTTGACCT